>DATITT010000101.1:0-11369 GCA_035467435.1 Arthrobacter sp.
CCGGCCGATTTCCTAAGCGGCAAAACCTTTGCTAATGTCGTACCTGCTTCATTCCTCCTTAGCTCAATTGGCAGAGCATTCGACTGTTAATCGAAGGGTTGCTGGTTCAAGTCCAGCAGGAGGAGCGGACAGGTCCCGCAGCCCGTAAAATCAGGCTGCGGGACCTTTTTTGTGCCCTCTTACGGCGGCCTGTTCTGTGCTCAGACGAAGTACATCTCCGCCTGCAGGAACCGCTCTGCCTCCGCCACGGCTGCCCGGAAAGCTTCGAGCTCGGTGGGGGAGGTGCGGGGTTCGCGGGGGTGCCATTCGTGCGGTGCGGAGTGCACCCGGGTGAAGCCGCCGCCGGGCGGGGCGTAGAAGATGCCGAAGCGCTGCACGGGCCATTCGGGGGAGGTCTCGGGCGCGACCAGGAGTGCCGAGTCGAAGGCCGGGTTGTACCACTGGGCGATAGGGCGCCGGCGGTCCTCGGTGAACAGGCCGGCCGCGAAGAGGGCCGCCGACTGCTGGCTGCTCTGGCTGCACAGGCGATCCCACCACAGCGGCAGGATTCCGGCGTCACACCGCTGCCACGTGGCCGGTAGGGGCGGAGGATCATGCCAGCGGCGCACATCTACAACTTTATCGCCCGCCGTGGAGCGGGAACAGGGCTGGCGGACAAACTGCGCGGCCCCGCCCCGGGGGGGACATGCCCAGTCTGCGCGGCCCCGCCCCGGGGGGACATGCCCCGTGCTCAGGTGGGTGCGTGGACATAGTGCCCATATGCCCACCCCCGGCCGCAAAGACTGGGCATGTCCTCCCGGGGCTGGGCATGTCCTCCCGGGGTGGTGGGGCGCGCGGGGATGGCTACTGGATCGGCGGGACCGTTCGGGGCCGGACGACCAGCCAAAGGGCGGCCGCGGCCAGAAAGATGCACGCGGCCTGGACGGCGCCCATCGGGGTGGACGACGTGACGCCGAGCCAGCCCACCACCGGCGAGATGAGGCCTGCCATCAGGAACGTGGCGGCACCAAGCAGGGAGGCGGCGGTGCCGGCCTGCGCGCCGTGCTTGGCCAGGGCCAGCACCTGGACACAGGGGAAGGTGAAGCCCGCGCCGAGGATGTAGAACCACAGCGGCACCATCACGCCCCACAGCCCGAAGCCCAGCTGGTCGAAGAGCACGATCAACAAAGCCATCAGGAACATCCACGCCGTGGAACAGGCCAGGATCCACTGCGGCGGGACCTTCCGGATGAGCCTCGAGCTGGTCTGCACCCCCGCAACAATGCCCAGGGAATTCACGCCGAAGAGCAGTCCGTACTGCTGCGGGCTGAAGCCGTAGACGTCCTGGAACAGGAACGGCGACGCGGACAGGTACGTGAACAGCCCGGCGAAGTTCATTCCTCCCACCAGCAACAGCCCTACAAAGATCCGGTCCGCGAACAGCACACCGTACCGCTGGCGGGCGGTCATGCCGGTTTTTCCCCGGAGTTCCCGGGGCAGCGTCTCACGCACCACGAAGACAGCGGCGATGAGGACGCACATGCCGTAGCCGGCCAGGAAGAAGAAGATCCCCGGCCACGGCATGAACAGCAGCAGCTGCGAGCCGATGACGGGAGCGAGGATCGGCGCCAGGCCGTTCACCAGGGCCATCCGGGAGAACATCCGCACCATGGCGAAACCGCTGAACAGGTCCCGCACCATCGCCATGGCCACCACGCCGCCTCCCGCGGCGCCGATGCCCATCATCACCCGGAAGAAGCCCAGTGTCGTGATGTCGGTCGACAGGGCCGCACCCAGGGAGGCCATGATGTGCACCGCCGTCGCCAGGATCAGCGGCATCCGCCGGCCGAACTTGTCACTCAGCGGGCCCACCACCAGCTGGCCTAGCGCAAAGCCGATTGTGGTGCCGGTCAGCGTCAGCTGCACGGCCGCCGCCGAGACGGCCAGGCTTTCTTCCAGCGCCGGGAAAGCCGGAAGGTACAAGTCCACGGTGAAGGGTCCCAGAGCGGTCAGGGCGCCGAGCATCAGAATGTAGAGGAGCTTGCGGCGGCGGCTCAGGGAATCGCCGGGATTGGTGGATGTAGTCACAGAGGTCAATCCTAGGGCTCACCATAGGCGACAGGGTGTGCAGCGGGTGGCGCGCCACAGCCCCGCCCGCGCCGCGGCCGGGAGCCTGAATGGTAGTTTTGACACCGGGGTGTGCGTGAAGCTGCGCACACCGGAAATCCCGCGGAAGCGGAATCACGGACGTAACCAGTTAGGCGGGACCGATGAGCGGACGTCACAGCGGCGGAACTAGCGGGGGGCTGCGGATCTCCGCACTTCCCAGGACCGTGAAGCTGATCTTCAAACTGGCCCCGCGGCAGCTCAACGACGAGATTGCCCTCGCCAAGGTCGAGATCAAGCGCAAGGGCATCCAGGTTGGCGTTGCCGCCGCCTTTCTGGCCGTCGCGCTGATCTTCGTCGGCTTCCTGGTCATCGGCCTCATCGTCGCCGCCATCATGGGGCTCGCCACGATCATGCCGGCCTGGCTCGCAGCCTTGCTGGTCTGCGGTGTCTTCCTGCTGATCGCCCTGATCGTCGGCCTGCTGGGGGTCGGCAAGTTCAAGAAGGCCATGCCGCTGGTTCCGGAAGACACCATCCGGGGCCTCAAGTACGATCTTGGCATCGCCAAGGAAGGCTCCGCCTTCGATCCTGCCGTGCTGGATCCGGAATCCGAGCAGTACAAGGCAGCCAAGGCCGCCAAGGCAGAGGCCGCCGCCAAGGCTCAGGCCGAGAAGGAAGCCAAGAAGGCCGCCGAGCCGGACTTCGGTCCGCCGCCCACCGAAGCAGAACTGCGACGCCGGCTGGACCAGCGCCGCACCCACCTCACCGGAGTCCGCGATGAACTAAACGAGGAACTGGACGTCAAGACCCAGGGCCAGGCGCTCCTGGCCGTGGCCCAGGTGAAGCTGCAGGACGGCAAGGAACAGCTCAGTGACAAGGTCGCGGGTTTCCGGGCCGCGGCCAGCCGCCGCGCGCAACGGCAGGCGACGGCGGCGGGCGCCGGTCTCGACAGCGTGGCAGAACAGCTGGGCCAGCGGTGGAAGCCGCTCGTCGCGCTCACCGCTTCCGCTGCCGCCCTCGTGTTCCTGCTGCGCAAACTGATCAAGGGCTAGGTAGCCCGCTGAACTGCAACGCCCGATCGTTGCCGGCCATGGAAAGGGGGACTGGATGAAGTTCATCGGCGCTGGTTCCCGGCCTGGTCAGCCCCAGATCCACCACGACAGAGTTTTCACCATCCCCAACGTGGTGACCGTGGTGCGGTTCCTGGGCGTACCGCTCTTCATCTGGCTCGTGCTCGGGGTGCAGGAATACGGCTACGCCGCCCTCGTCCTGGCGGTGATGGGCAGCACGGACTGGGTGGATGGCTACCTCGCCCGCCGGTTCGACCAGATGACAAATCTCGGGCGGGTCATGGATCCCATCGCGGACCGGCTGTCGCTGATCGCCGTCGCCGTGACGCTCGTGATCGCCGGCGTCGTGGAGTGGTGGTACCTTGCGGCGCTGCTGATCCCGGACGCCATCCTGCTCAGCCTGTCGCTCTACTACTTCCACGGCCACCCCGACCTCCCCGTGAGCCGGATCGGCAAGATCCGGACTGCGCTCCTGCTGGTCGGCACGCCGCTGCTCGTGCTCTCGAAACTCCCGGTCCCGGGCACCGAGGTGTACTTCACCGCGGCCTGGATCTTCCTGGGGCTGGGGCTCGTGGGGCACTGGATCGCCGGCTACAACTACTTCTGGGCCATCATCCGCAAGGGCAAGAAGCTCAAGAGCGGCGACGGCGACGGCGACGGCGACCTCGACGTCGACGGCGGCACCGGCTGATGGTGTGGCTCGCTGTCTTGCTTGCTTTGCTGGGTGCGTTTTGCCTCGCGATCGGCGCCCAACGCCAGGGCAGTGCGGTCAAGGCGGACACCGGGGGACTGGCGCTCAGCAACCACGGCATGCTCCGCCTGATCCGCAACCCGCGCTGGGTGTTCGGCCTGCTGCTGCTGGTCGTTGGCATGGCGCTAAACGCCGTCGCCCTGGTCATGGCGCCGCTGACTGTGGTCCAGCCGATCGGGGCGATCGCGCTCGTGATCACCACGATCGTCAATGCCAAGGACCAGGGGCTGAGCATCAACCGGGCCACGGTGGTGGCCATTTCTGCCTGTGTCACCGGCTCGGCCCTGTTCGTGGTTCTGGCGGTCACCGTGACCCAGGAAACCCACCAGGTCAGCTCCTCCGACGAGCTGACCATCGTGCTGCTGCTGGCCCTGGCTGTCGGACTGTTCGGGACGCTCGCCCTGATGTTCAGGCACCGGATGAGCGCCTTCATCTACATCCTTGGTGCGGGTATCCTGTTCGGCTTCGTCGCAGTCCTGACCCGCATCATCGGCAAGCACCTGCTGGAGCCCAACGGCCTGGGCATCGCGAATGTGCCGTGGTATTCGGTGGTCGCCATCGTGGCCGCCGGCGTCCTTGGCTCGTGGTTCGTCCAAAACGCCTACTCCGGCGGCCCGCCGGACCTCGTGATTGCCGGGCTGACCGTGATCGACCCGATCGTCGGGATCGCGATCGGCATCACGATCCTCGGAGAGCTCCGCCCCGATGTCCACGCCGTGACGGCGATAGCGATGGGGGCGGCCGGTTCGCTTGCTATCGTGGGAGTGATCGCTTTGTCCAGGCACCATCCCGAGGTCACCAAGCGCAAGAAGGACGCGCGGAAGGCCGCGGGGCGGGTGCCGCAGGACGTCAACAGACCTCAGCAGTAGGCCCGGCGCGCCTGCGCCGACGGCCAGCCGGCCACCACAAGTCCCAGCTGCCCTCACCGTGACCACCAGGAGCCCTCCACGTGACCATGCCTGACAACCAGCACCCCCTGACCATCCTGATTGCCGCAGACACGTACCCGCCCCACGTCAACGGTGCTGCCATGTTCGGCTACCGCCTGGCCAAGGGCATGAAGGCTCGCGGACATGATGTTCATGTCCTGGCCTGCCGGCCGGACAAGGGCAAGAGCTACACGGAGTTCAGCGACGAGGGCACGGTCCACCGGATCCGCTCGCACTCAGTTCCCACGCACGAATACTTCAGGATCACCCTCCCCTGGGAAATCAAGAAGGAAATCAGCCTGCTGTTCGACCGGATCCAGCCCGACGTGGTGCACATCCAGAGCCACTACATGATCGGCGAGCACGTACTCTACGAGGCCGTCAAACGCGGCATCCGGATTGTGGCGACCAACCACTTCATGCCTGAGAACCTGAACCCGTTCCTGCCGTTCCCGCAGTGGTTCAAGGACATCGTGGGCCGCATTTCCTGGAAGGACATGGGCAAGGTCATGGGCCAGGCAGACGTCGTTACCACCCCGACGCCGCTGGCGGCCAAGGCGATGCACCAGCACGCGTTCCTCCGCCAGGTCCTGCCGCTGTCCAACGGCATCGACTCCGCGGCCTACGAACTCAAGCCCGGGGAAGATCTGGAGCGCCACCCGAGCCCCACCGTGCTGTTCGTTGGCCGGCTCGCCGAGGAAAAGCACATCGATGTCCTGGTCGACGCGGTCGCCAAGACGCCCCTGGAGCTGGACGTCCACCTCGAAATCGTTGGCGGCGGCGAAGTGCGCCCTGCCCTCGAAGCCCAGGTTGCCCGGCTGGGGCTGCAGGACCGCGTCACGTTCCTGGGCCTGGCCAGCGACGCCGATCTTCGCCACGCCTACCTGGCGGCGGACCTGTTCTGCATGCCCGGCACGGCCGAACTGCAGTCCCTCGTGACACTGGAAGCGATGTCCGCCTCCACTCCGGTGCTGCTGGCTGACGCCATGGCACTGCCGCATCTGGTGCGCGACGGCGAGAACGGCTACCTGTTCACGCCCAATGACAGCGACGACCTCGCAGCCAAGATGGTCCAGGTGCTGTCGCTCCCCGCTGATGAGCTGGCGGCGATGGGCAAGGCGAGCCGGGGATTGGTGGAGAACCACAGCCTCGAACGCACCCTGCGGGCCTTCGAGGAACTGTACCGCGGGGCAAGCTGCGACGACCTCATTGTCTGAACCGGGGCACTACTATTGTTAGAGTGAATTTCGCCCGGAATCCCTCCGGCCCGCGGGCCGGAACGATTTCCGGGTGCAAGGGGCTATAGCTCAGCTGGTTAGAGCGCGGGACTCATAATCCTAAGGTCCTCGGTTCAAGTCCGAGTAGCCCTACATTTCCGCGGAACCCTGTCGGGGAACCGCATCCACGGGAGCCGTGGCTGACGTTGGACGTCGGCCTGGCTCCTTTGATTTGTCCGGCTGATTTGTCGGGCTGATTTGTCCGGCGCCGTTCGTCCCAAACCGGCACCGTTCCCCGTGGCCCGGCGCGGGAACGCGTCCTGTTTTGCCCCTCCGCATGACCTCCATCACTTGCGGTGTCCTCCCGGATTACGGTAAGTTACTCATGAGTAACATTCTGCCGGCGCAACGCCCGCGTTCTCCTGGCCGCTGCTGATCCCCCGTGAAGGAACCCCATGTCCAAAGCTGACATTGATATCAACAACCTCCCTTACGCCGATGGCGACTTCTTTGCGTTCGAGCAGCTGCTCACCGGCAAGGAGCAGGACCGGCTCGCAGAGGTCCGCGGGTTCCTGGCCCGCGAGGTCAAGCCGATCGCCGTCGACTGCTGGAACCGAGCCGAATTCCCGATGGACCTCATTCCGAAGCTTGCCGAGATCGACCTGGTCAGCCCGGTCCGGAGGCAGGGCTATTCCAACCTCTTCGCGGGAATCCTGCACGCTGAGTTAACGCGCGCGGACACCTCCATCGCGACTTTCGTCGGCGTCCACGACGGACTCTTCACCGGCTCCATCGAGGCGCTGGCCTCCCAGGAGCAGCAGGAAGCCTGGCTGCCGGACATTTACTCGCTCAAGAAGATCGGGGCGTTCGGCCTCACCGAACCGCTCGGCGGGTCCGACGTCGCCGGCGGCACCCGCACCACAGCCCGCAAGGAGGGGGACAGCTGGATTCTTAACGGAGCGAAGCGCTGGATCGGCAACGCCACGTTCTCCGACTGGGTGGTCATCTATGCCCGCGACCTCGCCGACAACCAGGTCAAGGGCTTCCTTGTCGACACCAGGACCGAGGGCTACAGCGCCACGAAGATCGAGAACAAGATCTCACTGCGCACCGTGCAGAACGCCGACATCACCCTCGACAATGTTGTGGTGCCCGAGTTCTTCAAGCTCGCCAACGCCAACAGCTTCCGCGATACAAACAAGGTCCTCAAGGTCACCCGGCTGGCCGTTGCCTGGCAGGCGGTCGGCCAGCAGCTGGCGGCCTTCGACGTCGCCCGCCGCTACGCCGTGGAGCGCAGCCAGTTCGGGCGCCCGATCGCCTCCTTCCAGCTGGTGCAGCACCAGCTCGTGCAGATCCTTGGCAATGCCGTCAGCTCGATGGGCATGATGGTGCGGCTCTCCCAGCTGGAGGATCTGGGCCAGGCCAAGGACGAGCAGTCAGCCCTGGCCAAGGCGTTCACCACGGCCCGTATGCGCGAGAGTGTGGCGCTGGGCCGCGGCATCCTCGGCGGCAACGGGATCGTGACGGACTACGAGATGGCCAAGGTCTTTTCGGATGCCGAGGCCATCTACTCATACGAGGGCACCCACGAGATCAACACCCTCGTCACCGGCCGGGCGATCACGGGCATCTCCGCGATCGTCTAGGAAACGGCCCCACGTCGCACGCGGCCCCAAGACGCCCGGCGACCGTCGGCCGGCACCACGGCCCGCGGCCCTTCGTCCTGAACCGCCCTCCGCGCCCCTATCCGGGTGCGGGATCAAGGGGAGGAAGCAGCACGGAGGGCCGCAGGTCTGTCACGAAGGCCAGTGGATTGAGGTATTCCTCGCCGCGGCGAACGCCCCAGTGGAGGCAGGGCGCTGGCGTGCAGTGGCCGGGCTGGACCCACCCCAGGACATCCCCCTCCGCGACGGCGGCGCCCGCCTCAAGATCGCTGCGAACCGCCTCGAAGCTGCTCCGCAGCCCGGTGCCATGGTCGACGGTGATGACCGCACGGTCCACCACAACGCCGGCAAAGCTCACCGTGCCCGACGCCGGCGAGGTGACCGGGGCGCCGTCGTGCGATGCCCGGAGATCCACCCCGCGGTGGCCGCTGAGCCACGGTCTTGCCGGCGGATCAAAGGCGCGCAGGACAGCCGGCCGGGGATTCAGCGGCCAGCTCCACCCTGGGGTCGCCGTACCGGGGCCGGTCGCGGGGCCGGGATCCGGCCCTGGGCCTGCGGAGACCGCAACGGGGGATAGCGCCAGAAGCAGTGCGGCAGCCAGGACGGCAGCATACGCCGGAGTTTTCATGAATCAAGCCTGCTGTGGCCGCCGGATCGACGAAAGCACCTCGCCGGCGTATGTGGATAAGCGTAAGGGCGGCGCGCACGGATAGCGCCGCCGGCCACCCGGAGCAGGGGCTCCGCGAGTCGTACCTGCCGGCGTGACGACGCCCCCGCACGTCCCTCAGCCAGCACTCAGGTAGCCCTCCGCCAGACCCCAGCCAGCCCGCCGCCAGCTCCTCAGCCAGCCCGCCGCCAGCCCCTCAGCCAGCCCGCCGCCAGCCCCTCAGCCACCCCGCCCCCAGCCCGCCGCCAGCCCCCGGACACCGTCCAATCCGGCACCGCCCCTGTAGTACACTTGGTGGAGCAGTTTGCTGTGCCCTCACGCTTGATCAAGGTACTTGTCTAAGCCGGCACGCCTCATTCAGGGGTGCGGGGGAGCAGTGGCTGACTACGCGTATCCAGCCCTCCACATTCGAAGCTTGAACTCTTCAGCTGTGGAGGACTGTGCTTCTTTCGGTCCGGGCCTGTGGTCCGGAGGAGAAGCGCAGTGGATGCCAGGAGCACCGCCCGCCTGGGTGTTGCTATTTAACCGTCAACTATTGGCAGGGTAAGACAGCCCATGGGCTGTCTCATGAATGACCTGCCGGAAGGAGCGCCGGCATGCCCGTCGTAACTATGCGCCAGCTGCTTGACAGCGGCGTCCACTTTGGACACCAGACCCGCCGTTGGAACCCGAAGATGAAGCGATTCATCTTCACGGAGCGCAACGGCATCTACATCATTGACCTGCAGCAGTCACTGTCCTACATCGACCGTGCCTACGAGTTCGTGAAGGCCACCGTTGCACACGGCGGCACCGTTCTCTTCGTGGGCACCAAGAAGCAGGCGCAGGAATCCATCGCCGAGCAGGCCACCCGCGTTGGCCAGCCGTACGTCAACCAGCGTTGGCTCGGCGGTATGCTGACCAACTTCCAGACGGTCTCCAAGCGCATCCAGCGCATGAAGGAACTCGAAGAGATCGACTTCGACGACGTCGCCGGTTCCGCTTACACCAAGAAGGAACTGCTGCTCCTTCGCCGCGAACTCACCAAGCTGGAAACCAACCTCGGTGGTATCCGCAACCTGACCAAGGCGCCGTCCGCGCTGTGGATCGTGGACACCAAGAAGGAACACCTTGCTGTCGACGAGGCCAAGAAGCTGAACATCCCGGTTGTTGCCATCCTGGACACCAACTGCGATCCGGACGAAGTCGACTTCCCGATCCCGGGTAACGACGACGCCATCCGCTCCGTCAACCTGCTGACCCGCGTTGTTGCTGACGCTGTTGCTGAGGGCCTCATCGCCCGCAACCAGCGCGCCACCGGCACCACGGAAGCTCCGGAAGAGCCGCTGGCCGAGTGGGAGCGCGAGCTCCTCGAAGGCAGCAAGGCCGAAGAGGCTGCTGCTGCTGCTCCGACCGCAGAAGCTGCTCCGGCCGCTGAAGAGGCACCCGCCGCAGAAGCTGCTCCGGCCGCTGAAGAGGCACCCGCCGCAGAAGCCGCTCCGGCGGCTGTTGAGGCACCCTCCGAGGCCGCTCCGGTTGCCGACGACGCCGCCGGCGAAGCCAAGTAGTCAGACAGACTGCCAGCTCAGCTGACAAATAAATCCGGATCTCCCTCACGCTCTGCGCGTGAGGGGAACTGACAGGATGGCCGCTCACCGGGTGAGCTGCTGTCCTGTCGGTCCGTACACCACATAAATTTTCTAGACAGAGGGGTTCACATGGCGAACTACACTGCCGCTGATATCAAGGCTCTGCGCGAGCGCACGGGCGCCGGCATGATGGATGTCAAGAAGGCTCTTGACGAGGCCAACGGTGACGCCGAGAAGGCCATCGAAATCATCCGCATCAAGGGCCTCAAGGGCGCTACCAAGCGCGAGGGCCGCTCCACCGCGGAAGGCCTGGTTGCTGCCAAGGTCGCCGGCGGCGTTGGCGTGATGATTGAAGTCAACTGCGAGACCGACTTCGTTGCGAAGGCTGACAAGTTCATCCAGCTCGCTGACAAGGTCCTGGCTGTCGCCGTCGAGTCCGGCGCTGCCGATCTCGAGACACTGCTGGCCACCGACGTCGACGGCAAGCCGCTGTCCGAGGTCGTCGTCGAAGAGGGCGCTGTTCTGGGCGAGAAGGTTGTTGTCCGCCGTATCTCCCGCCTCGAAGCCGCCACGGTCGACGCGTACCTGCACAAGACCTCCAAGGATCTCCCGGCCCAGGTCGGCGTCCTGTTCGCTGTTGACGGCGAAGGCGACGCAGCTGCCACCGCAGCCCACGACGTCGCCGTCCACATCGCGGCGATGTCCCCGAACTACCTCTCCCGTGAGGATGTTCCGGCCGAGCTCGTTGAGTCCGAGCGTCGCATCGCCGGGGAGACTGCCAAGGCTGAAGGCAAGCCGGAAGCGGCCATGACCAAGATTGTGGAAGGCCGAGTCACTGGCTTCTACAAGGGCGAGGTTCTCCTTGACCAGGCATTCGCCAAGGATGCCAAGAAGTCTGTCGCGCAGGTTCTCGAAGAGGCCGGCGTCAAGGGCACCGCATTCGCGCGGTTCCGTGTTGGTTCCTAGCCAGACACCAGTCAGACACTAGTCGGACACGCGAGGGGGTGGTCACTGCGGTGGCCGCCCCTTTTGCATGCACGCAGGGGATGCCTGCAGGTCATCAGCCCGGGAGACTGTCCCGGTGCGGCCCCGCGGCCGGGCGGAATGACGCCTTTGGTCTCCGGCACGATACCCTTTTTCAGAGTTCACCACCGGGAAGGCACCATGGAAACCGTCACCACTTCAGCCCAGCCAAAGAAGAGCCGGCGCCGAGTCCTGTTGAAACTGTCGGGCGAGGTCTTCGGCGGCGGCAAGCTCGGCGTTGACCCCGACACGGTCCGCGGCGTTGCCAAGCAGATCGCCGCAGCCGTCCCCGACGTCGAGGTTGCGATCGTCGTCGGCGGCGGAAACTTCTTCCGCGGCGCCGAACTGTCCCAGAGCGGCATGGACCGTTCCCGCGCCGACTACATGGGCATGCT
>DATITT010000102.1:0-4321 GCA_035467435.1 Arthrobacter sp.
GGCGGGGATGCGCGCGGACATGCCGATGGCCGTCGTCGAGCGCGGTTACCGCCCCGGCCAGCGGACCACCATCGCCGAGCTGGGCACCATCACGACGGCGGCTGCGGAGTGCAGCAACCCCGCCGTGCTGGTGATCGGCGACGTCGTCCGGGTAGCCGAGGCCAACCGGGGCTGCGCGGAAGCCGAAGCCGAACTGGACCGCCTCGCCGCGTCCCTGATGGGAGCGTGACCGCCGTGAGCGCGCTCAATGCCATCGCCCCCGCCGGGCTGCCCGGTCCCAGCCCCGACGCGACGCCGGCAGCCACGGCGGAGAGTATGGCCGAGACTGCGGCGGCGACTGCGGAACTGCCGCTGGAGGGGTTCCGGATCGGAGTGACCTCACACCGCCGTTCCCAGGACCTGATCGAGGCCCTGGAGCGGCGCGGCGCCGAGGTGCTGCACGCGCCGGCGCTGAAGATTGCCCCCGTGCAGGAGGATGTGAACCTGATCGGGGACACCCGGGCAATCATCACCGCCCGCCCCGAGCTGTGCATCGCCACCACCGCCTACGGCATGCGGCGCTGGTGCGAGGCCGCGGATACCTTCGGGATCGGCGAGCAGCTGCTGGAAACCCTCGGCGCCACCCGGATGTTCGTCCGCGGTCCCAAGGCCCGCGGCGCCGTCCGTGCGGCCGGACTGGCCGACGTCGGGATCAGCAGCGACGAAACCACCGCCACACTGGTGGACATGCTCCTTGCCGAGGGGGTGCGCGGCAAGACCGTCGCGGTGCAGCTGCACGGCTACACCGATGTCCGCCAGCTCGAACGCCTCCGGATGTCCGGCGCCACGGTCCTGACCGTCACCCCCTACCGCTGGGTCAAGCCCGACGGCGCGGACCGGCTGCCGCGGCTCATCGAGGCCGCGTGCAGCGGCAACCTGGATGTGCTGACGTTCACCAGCGCCCCCGCGGTGGATGCCATGTGGAGCACCGCGCACGAAATGGGCCTCTATAAGCAGCTCGTGGAGAGCCTGAAGACCACCGTGGCCACCGCCGTCGTCGGCCCGATCACGGCGCAGCCGCTCATCGATGCCGGACTGCAGCCGCTGGTACCGGACCGGTTCCGGATGGGCGCCCTGATCCGGCTGGTGGTGGAGCACCTCGCACTCAACCACGTCCGCCGCCTGGACACCGTCTCCGGCCGCGTGGAACTCCGTGGCCGCTCGCTGCGGATCGACGGCGCGGCCGTGGAACTGGCTCCCGCCCCGCTTCTGCTGCTGCGGGCGCTCCTGGGCGCCGGCGGCGCGGTGCTGTCCCGCGAGTCGCTGTCCGAGCTGCTGGAACTCCGCGGCTCGGTCCATGCCCTGGACATGACGGTCAGCAGGCTGCGCTCCGCCCTGCCGGACGGCCGGCTCGTGGAAACCGTGGTGAAGCGCGGGTACCGGATCCGGGTGTGACCCACGGCATTACTGGCGGGTAAACATTGGCGAACGGGCAGCGAAAATCCCGCAACACCGGGGAAACACGCCGGAAAGATCACCCGCCTACGCTGGGTTCATCAAGCAGTCAGGCCACACCACGGGCCACCAGCGAAAGGGCCTCACCATGTCCGCCACCCCCACCGTTTCCGCCGATTCCCAGACCCGGCCCCGGATCGTCATCGCCGGGGCCGGCCCCGCCGCGCAGGCCCTCGTCCGCCACCTCACCCGGACCCCGTTCGCCGGCGGGATCACGGTGCTCAGCAACCGGGATGACGCCCCCGAGGAGCTGCTGGAACTCGCCGCCCTCCCGCAGGTTTCCGTCCGCTTCGGCCAGCCGGCGAGCTACATCGACCCGGACAGCCGCTACGTCACGACGGCGGACGGCCTGGAATTCAGCTACGACCAGCTGGTTATCGCGACCGGGTCCTCCCCCGCCGGCGCGCCGCTGGCAGGGGAAGGCCGGTGCCTGAACTACTCCACCATCGACGACGCCGCCCGGCTGGGCGAGGCCGTCAAGGATGTCACCCGGGTCCTGGGCCGGCGGCCGCTGGGCATCCTGGTCGGCACGGGGACGGCCGCGGGGCAGGCCGAGGCCGTGCTGCGCGCCCGCGGCGTCCGCCCGATCCGCACCACGCAGCGGCCGGCCTCCGTCGTTCCCACCCTCGCCGGTTCGACACTCGCGGCCGCGGGGATTGTGTTCGAGGACGGCTCCAGCATGGCCGGGGACCTTGTGGTCCTGGCCGAGGAGCCGATTGCCCGCGACGCCCTCGCGGTCAGCGCCGGCCTGAAGACGGCGCGGCAGGGCGGGATTGTGATCGGCCGTGACTTCCGCACGTCCGTCCCGGGAATCTGGGCCATCGGGGATGCCGCCGTGTTCGACGGCGTCCGCCTGGGACTGCTGGTGGCTGCCTCCTCCGCCGCCTCGGTCTGCGCTTCCCAGCTGCTCCGGGCCGGCCTGGCGGAGCCCCTCGCCGATGCTGCCTGAGCTGTTGCCGGACCCCTGTGCGGACGCCCTCCTGAGGGAGGCCCGTTGTGGCAAGATGGACAACTGAGAAGCCACGAAGGGACCACCATGAGCAACGAAGCCGACGCGACTGCCGGGAGCACCACCCCCGCTGATATTGCCTCCTACATCGACCACACCCTGCTCCGGCCGGAGGCCAGCGAGGCCGAGATCCTGCAGGTCTGTGCCGAGGCCGCCGAGTACCGGTTCAAGTCCGTGTGCGTCAACCCGGTCTGGGTCAAGACGGCCAAGAAGGCGCTGAAGGGCTCCGGCGTGCTGACATGCTCCGTGGTCGGCTTCCCGCTCGGCGCCACCCCCAGCGACGTCAAGGCCTTTGAGGCCCGCGGCGCGGTGCTGGACGGTGCCGAGGAAGTCGACATGGTGATCAACATCGCCGCGGCCCGGGCCAACGACAAGGGCGCCCTGGTCGATGACATCACGGCCGTCGCGGAGGCCGTGCACGACGGCGGCGCCATCCTGAAGGTCATCATCGAAACGGCGCTGCTGGACGACGCGCAGAAGGTGCTGGCCTGCGAGGCGGCCGTGGCGGCGGGCGCCGACTTCGTGAAGACCTCCACCGGCTTCAACGGCGGCGGGGCCACCGCCGGGGACGTCGCGCTGATGCGCCGCACCGTAGGCCCGGACCTCGGAGTCAAGGCCTCGGGCGGGGTGCGTTCACTCGCCGACGCACAGGCTATGATTGCTGCAGGTGCAACACGAATTGGCGCCAGCTCGGGCATCGCGATCGTCAAGGGTGAACAGGGTTCCTCCGCGTACTGATCCGCTCCGGCAGCCGCCACAGTTTTGAGCCCCACGGGGCCGAGGAGGAACGAATGTCCAGCAAGACCACTACCGCCACGACGCCGCAGAACGAGAACAGCCTCGGCTCCAGCATCATCCTGTTCGTCCTGATGATGGTCCTCTTCGCCGCTTCGCTGTACTCCCTGACCTTCCTGACGCTGGGCAACGTGTGGCCGATGGCCGTCTGCCTCGGCCTGTTCGCCCTGGCCTTCTGGATTCCGCAGACCGTTACCGGCCGCTCGGATTCCGCGGGTGAATTCTAAAACAGCACGTTCCTAACTGACTGAAGCTCCGGATCCCCGGAGCTTCAGTCAGTTAACTACGCCCGCGGCTACGCGGCGGCGAGCACCCCGAAAAGGCTTTGGACCAGGCCGGTCCCCAAGGCAACGGCGTCCGGCCAGTGCAACCTGGCCAGGGCCAGCACCGCGCCGAACATGCCGATCATGGCGTATGCACTGACCGGGATCAGCACGAACCATTCCCGCCGCGAGCCGGCACGGCCCAGCAGGGGGATGGAGAACGCCCCGTTGGACTTCCAGATGTTCCTGAGCAGCGGCATTTTCCGCAGGAGCTTCGGCGGCTTGATCACGATGGGCCAGAGCAGCGGCACTCCACCGGTGGTGATCATGTCCCCGACGATGTGGACCAGCACGCCGGTCAGCATCGAGACCGGCAGCCAGGTCCACTGGTGCGGAGCGAACCAGGTCACCAGCCCCGCCATGGCGAGGGCGAAGACCCAGTTGCTGACCCAGCCGTACTTCGGGAAGAGCTTGAGGGCTTTGGCAGCGATGTTGATCAGAAACATGCACAGCAGCCCGGCGCCCACCGAGAGCAGCCCCCAGTCCGTCTGCAGCTGGAGCTGCCCGGCCAGTGCCGCGAGCAGCACAAAGAACGCCGCCCCGAGCAGGGAATGCGTGCCCTGCCGGTGACCGCCGGAGACATTTTCGATGCCAACGGCGATCACGTTCGACAGCGGCGGCAGCGACTGCGCCACCGTGCTGGAGCGGTGGTCCCAGTCGCAGACCAGGGCCGTGCCCGCCGTCGCCATCCCGCCGATCA
>DATITT010000103.1:0-4759 GCA_035467435.1 Arthrobacter sp.
GGCCGCCTGCCGCTGCTCGACGCCGGGGCGGCCCTGATCGACACCACCTACGTCGACAACGCCGCCTCGGCGATCGTCGCCGGGCTGCACCGCATGGAGTACATCCACGGCCGGGCGCTCGTCGTCAGCAACGGCGAACCCCGCCCGGTCGGCGAGCTGCTGGCGGGCATCTGCGCCGCCGCCGGCGTCCCTGCGCCGTCCTGGACGGTGCCGGGCAGGCTCGCGCGGGCGGCAGGATCGGTAATCGAGAAGGCCTGGGTCCGGGCCGGCCGGGCCGGGGAGCCGCCGATGACCAGATTCCTCGCTGAGCAGCTCTCCACCGCCCACTGGTTCGACCAGCGCGAGACCCGGGAACTCCTCGACTGGACCCCCGCCGTTTCACTCGACGAAGGCCTGGCGAGGCTGGCCGAGCACTACGGTTCCTACCAGCGGCCGTTGCGCGGCCTCGGCTGGCAGACGGGGCAGGTGTAGGAGGAGCGGTTCATGAACTGGTCCCGCCGCATCACGCTGGCCAGGCCGGCGGCAGCGCAGCGTTTGCATTCCCTGCCCTCGCGGCCGTAGGCGTTGAGCGAGCGGTCGAAGTAACCGGAGGCCCCGTTCACGTTGACATAGAGCGAGTCAAAGCTGGTGCCGCCGGCCGCCAGGGCGTCGGTCATGACCTCGCGCGCGGCGTCGAGGACACGCCCGGCCTCCGCCCGCCGGAGCGTGTCCGTCGGCCGGGCGAAGTGCAGCCGGGCCTTCCAGAGTGCCTCGTCGGCGTAGATGTTGCCGATTCCCGAGACGAGCCCCTGGTCCAGCAGGGCGCGTTTGAGGCCTGTCCTGCGGGTCCGCAGACGACGATAGAACTCGTCAAAGGAGAAGTACGGGTCCAGCGGGTCGCGCGCAATATGGGCGGCTTCCTCGGCGATCAGCGGCAGCGGCGTTTCGGCGAGTCCGCCGGGGGCGCCGTCGGCGGTGGGGATCAGGGAGGTGAGGAAGAGCCCGCCGAAGATCCGCTGGTCCACGAACCGGAGCTGTTCCGGCATGCCCTCGGCGGGGCTGAGGTGCAGCCGCACCTTCAGATGTTTTTCGTCCGCCACGGTGGCGTCCTGCATCAGCAGCTGGCCGGACATGCCCAGGTGCGCCATCAGGGCCACGGTGGGTGTGAGGGTGCCGGCCGGGCAGCCGGGACCGGCGGCGGGGGTGTCGGCCAGCGGCAGCCAGAGGAACTTCCCCCGCCGGACCACATCCAGGACGCGGGCGCCCTCAAGGTTGCCGGCGAAGTCCTCCGGGCCGAGCGCGTGCCGGCGGACGGAGCGCGGATCCACCACCTCAACAGCGGTGATGGTCCGTCCCCGCACCCAGCTCACCAGGCCGCGGCGGACAACTTCGACCTCGGGCAGTTCAGGCACGGTGTGTGCCTAGGCGCCGGTCCGGGCCTGCAACTGCTGCCCTTCGGGCTCATCGGCTTCGGCGGGCGCCACTGCGTCCGGCGCGGCGGCCGACGGCGCCGACAGCCTGCGCCAGGCGTCCGCGGCGGCTTCCTGCTCGGCTTCCTTCTTGGAGTTGCCCGAGCCGGTGCCGTAGTCGTTGCCGCCGATCCGCAAAATGGCCTCAAACGTCCGGGCGTGGTCGGGCCCGGAGCCCTCCACCAAGTAGTTGATCGTCCCGAGCTGCCGGCTGGCCGCCAGCTCCTGGATGCTGGTCTTCCAGTCGGTGCCGGCCCCGAGTGCCGTGGCGTCCTTCAGCAGCGGTCCGACCAGGCGCATGACCAGCTGGCGCGCCGCCTCGATGTCATTGGAGACATAGGTGGCGCCAATCAGCGCCTCCACGGTGTCGGCGAGGATGGACGCCTTGTTCTTGCCCTCGGTGAGCTTTTCGCCCTGCCCGAGGTAGATGTATTCGCCCAGACCGATGCTGCGGCCGATGCCCGCGAGGGCCCGGGTGCTGACGACGGCGGAACGGCGCTTGGCCAGGTCCCCTTCGGGCAGCGTGGGGTTGTCCCGGTACAGCGCGTCGGTGACCGAGAACCCCAGGATGGAGTCGCCGAGGAACTCGAGCCGCTCGTTGGTGGGGATGCCGCCGTTTTCGTAGGCGTAGGAACGGTGTGTGAGCGCAAGACGAAGCGTCCCGGCGTCAATAGTGACACCGAGACGCTTCAGAAGCTCTTCAGTTGAAGACATCTTATTCAGCCAGTTGGCGGATTAGACGTCTGCGACCTTGCGGCCCTTGTATTCAAGGAACAGCGCGGTGCCAGCCGAGTCGGTAACGACCTTTGCCTGATGCGGCAGGCTGTACGTGACCTGGCCGTTCTCGACAGTCTTCACCAGGTGGGGGGCGGTTGCCTTCCACTGGGAGCGGCGGGCGCGGGTATTCGAGCGAGACATTTTCCGCTTCGGGACAGCCACGGCTAACTCATTTCTCTCTAGTCCAACACTTACAAATCAGTTTTGCCGGTCAGGCTTAGCC
Organism: Arthrobacter sp.; assembly: GCA_035467435.1. Taxonomy (GTDB): domain Bacteria; phylum Actinomycetota; class Actinomycetes; order Actinomycetales; family Micrococcaceae; genus Arthrobacter. The sequence goes on from DATITT010000103.1 coordinate 2,449, forward strand.
AAGTCAGCTAGGGCAGCCCAGCGAGGATCTACCACCTCGTGGTGATGCCCCGGCTCGTCTTCCAGGCGAACTCCACATTCGGAGCAAAGGCCCTGGCAGTCTTCCCGGCACACCGGCTGGAACGGCAGCATGGTTACAACTGCGTCCCGCAACACCGGTTCAAGATCGATCAGATCGTGCTCGATTCGACGTTGCTCTTCTTCGTCTTCTTCATCCGAGAACACAGCGTCCCCGTAGAAGAAAAGTTCTTGCACATCGACCTCAAGGTCATACGCAAGGGGATCCAGGCATCGGCCGCATTCGCCAGTAACTTTGACGATCGCGGTTCCTGATACCAGAATTCCTTCGTGTACGGCCTCCAAGCGCAGATCCAGCTCGACATCCGAGCCTTCCTGCACGCCAATGAGTGCCACACCAAGATCACTCGGTGCGGGTACATGTTCCGTCAGTGTCCGCATGCTTCCCGGACTGCGTCCGAGGTCCTTGACGTCGAACGCCAAGGGCGAACTAGCATCTCGTTTAATGAGAACTCCTGTTGAACATATGACCGACGTACTATCTTAGCCTGATCTTCCGGACGGACTCAAACCGGGGGCACGCCTGCGGTTTTCCACCGCAAGCCGCTTTGGATTCGGGCCGCGCAACCGGCAGCAGGCCGCCGAGTACCGATCAAGCCTACCCTCTGCGCGGCCGATCCCGGACCGGCTCGCCCGAGTTCAGCCGTTTCAGCACCGAGCGGGGCACAAAATCGGACACGTTGCCGCCGAGTGTGAACACTTCCTTGATCAGGGTGGAGGACAAATGGAGGTAGTGGCTCTCGGCGGGCAGGAAGACAGTCTCGACGCCGGTGAGCTGGCGGTTCATCGTCGCCATCGGCAGTTCGTAGTCAAAGTCGGAGGAGGAACGGAGGCCCTTGACGATGGCGGACACGCCCCGCTGCTTGCAGTATTCGGCGAGGAGGCCCTCCCCTACCGGCTCCACCACGATGCCGCGCAGGGAGGCCAGGGTTTCCTGGGCCATATCGATGCGCTCCTCCAGCGTGAAGCGGTATTTCTTGGCGTAGTTCGTGGAGACGCCAACGATGACCTCGTCAAAGAGGCCTGCGGCCCTGGCAATGACTTCCAGGTGGCCGTTGTGGATGGGGTCAAAGGAGCCAGGGCATACGGCGCGTCTCATGCACCGAACCTACCGTATTGCTGGCGCGGGCCGGGATAACATGGCTGAATGTCAGCATCGAGCATTCCTTTCACCGTGTCCGGGGGCGTGGTTCTCGTGACGGGAGCCGCCATGGGCATGGGCCGTCTCTACGCCCTGCGGGCGGCCCGCGAGGGTGCCGGCGTCGTGATTCTCTGGGACGTCGACGCCGGCGGCCTGGCGCGTACCGCTGCCGAAGTGACCGCCCTCGGTGCACGCGCCGTCGTCCGCCAGGTGGATCTTGCCGACCGCACGGCCATTGCCGACGCCGCTGAGGCGTGCCGGGGCGAAGGCCCGCTGACGCTGCTGATCAACAACGCCGGCATTGTCCGCGGCGCACTGTTCTGGGAGCACAGCCCGGAGCGGGACATTGCCCTGACCATGGACATCAACGCGCTGGCGCCCATGTACGTCACCCATGCGTTCCTGCCGGGCATGATGGACGACGCCGGCCGGCCCCGCCGGATCCTCAACATCGCCTCCGCCGCGGGCACCGTGGCCAACCCCAGGATGAGCGTCTATGCGGCGTCCAAGTGGGCCGTGATCGGCTGGAGTGACTCGCTGCGGCTGGAACTCGAGCAGCAGGGCTACGGCCACCTCGCCGTAACGACGTTCTGCCCCAGCTATATCTCCACCGGGATGTTCGACGGCGCCCGCGGCCCGCTGCTGACTCCGCTGATGACGCCGGAGGACGCCGTGGACCGGGCCTGGCGGGCCACCACCGCCGGCCGGCCGCAGTTGATCGCCCCGGCCACCGCGCAGCTGGGGAAGGTCCTGCGCGGCCTGCTGCCGGTGCGGGCCTGGGACTTCGTGGGCGGGAAGGTCTTCGGGATCTACTCCACCATGGACAAGTTCACCGGGCGGGGCGAGAAGGCGGGCACCCGATGAGCTCCCCGATGCCGCTCCCCTGGCAGCGGACCGCGACCGGCGCCAATCTGCTCTCCCCCGACGGCACACTCGGCTTCACGATCTTCGAGGAAATGACCACCCTCGCACTGCAGGCCGGCGCCATCAACCTCGGCCAGGGCTTCCCGGACGAGGACGGCCCGGTGGAGATCAAGGCTGCCGCGCAGGCGGCCATCGCCGCCGGCGCCAACCAGTACGCCCCCGGCAAGGG
>DATITT010000104.1:0-14440 GCA_035467435.1 Arthrobacter sp.
GCGGTCCCGGGACGGTCCCGCAGGCCTTCCACCCAGTTGCGCAGCAGGCGCCCGCCGGCGTCGCCGGATTTCTCGGGGTGGAACTGCGTGGCGCACAGCGGGCCGTTTTCCACGGCCGCGATGAACGGGGCACCATGCTCCGACCAGGTGACCAGCGGCGCCGTCATCCGCGGCTGGATGACGTCGAAGTCCCACTGCTGGACCCCGTAGGAGTGCACGAAGTAGAAACGCTCGTTTTCAACCCCGGCGAAGAGCTTGGAGCCCGCAGGGACGGCCACGGTGTTCCAGCCCATGTGCGGTACCACGTCGGCGGGAAGGAGCTCGACCTTCCCGGGCCACTCCCCCATGCCCTCGGCTTCGGTGCCGTGCTCGACACCGGCCTCGAAGAGGACCTGGAGGCCCACGCAGATGGCCAGCACGGGGCGGCCGCCGGCGACCCGGCGGCCGATCATGCGGATGGCGTCGACGGCCTTGAGCTCACGCATCACCGTTTCAAACGCCCCGACGCCGGGGACCACGAGCCCATCGGCATTGAGCACATCCTCCGGCTTGGAACTGAGGATCACCTCGGCACCGGCGCGTTCGAGGGCGCGGACGGCGGAACGGACATTGCCGGAGCCGTAGTCGAGGACCGTGACGGTGGGCTTGCCCTCGGGCGACGCCGGCTTCCTGCCGGCGTCGGGGTTGATGATGGCGCCGTCCTGGAGAACCTTGCCGGTCACAGCGCACCCTTGGTCGACGGGATGCCCTCGACGCGGGGATCCGGCTCGACGGCGGCGCGCAGGGCGCGCGCGAAGGCCTTGAACTGGGCCTCGACGATGTGGTGCGGATCCCGGCCGGCGGTGACGTTCATGTGCAGGCAGATTCCGGCGTGCAGGGTGATCGCCTCGAAGACGTGGCGGGTCAGGGAACCGGTGAAGTGTCCGCCGATCAGGTGGTACTCCTGGCCGGCAGGCTCGCCACCGTGCACGAGGTACGGGCGGCCGGAGACGTCGACGACGGCCTGCGCGAGGGCCTCATCGAGGGGAACCGTGGCTTCCCCAAACCGGCGGATACCGGCTTTGTTACCGAGCGCGGTGCGCAGGACCTCGCCGAAGGTGATGGCAACGTCCTCGACCGTGTGGTGGACATCGATGTGCGTATCGCCGGTGGCCTTGATCGTCATGTCGATCAGGGAGTGCTTGCTCAGTGCCGTCAGCATGTGGTCATAGAACGGGACCGAGGTGCTGATGTCCGAGACGCCGGTGCCGTCCAGGTTGATCTCGACCAGCACGGATGACTCGCTCGTGGTCCGTTCCATGCGTGCGGTCCGGCCCTCGGCAGCGGTTGATCCGGTGATGCTCATGTGCGTGTCCTTTGGATGACGGCGGTGCCCGGCGAACAGGGCAGGTGGATGTCCTGGGTTAAGTCTAGGCGGGCTGCACGGCGCGGCCGGCCAGGATCCGTTCGAGGGCTTCGAGGAAGGCTGTGGTTTCGGTCTCAGTTCCTGCGGTGACGCGCAGGTGCCCGGGAATGCCAACGTCGCGGACCAGCACACCGGCATCGAGCAGGCCCTGCCAGACCTCGTGCGGATTGTCCAGGCCGCCGAAGAAGACGTAGTTCGAGTCGGAGGCAGCCGGTTTGAGGCCCATCCGCTGCAGTTCGGACACGATCCTGTCCCGCTGGCGTTTGATGTCCTCAACGTCGGCCATCAGCGCGACCCGGTGGTGCAGGGCGGCCAGGGCCGCCGCCTGGGTGATGGCCGAGAGGTGGTACGGGAGCCGGACCAGGCGCAGGGCGTCCGTCACCTCGGGCGCTGCCGCCATGTAGCCAACCCGGGCGCCGGCGAGGGCGAAGGCCTTGCTCATGGTGCGCGAGACGATCAGCCGTTCCCGGCCGGGCAGCAGCGTGAGGGCGCTGGGCGTGCCGTCGTGGGCGAACTCGTGGTACGCCTCGTCGACGATCACGATGGTCTGGCTGGCTTCGCCGGCCGCATAGACGGCCTCCACGACGTCCAGGCCAAGCCCGGTGCCGGTGGGGTTGTTCGGGGAGCACAGGAAGACAATGTTCGGCTGGAGTTCGCGGACCTGGCGGGCGGCCGATTCGGCGCTGAGTCCATAGTCATCGGTACGGACCCCGACGATGTACCCGGTGTCCGTACCGGAGGCCAGCAGCGGGTACATGGAGTACGTGGGGGGAAACCCGAGGGCGGTGCGCCCCGGGCCGCCGAACGCCTGGAGGATCTGCTGGAGAACCTCGTTGGAACCATTTGCGGCCCAGATGTTGTCCGCTCCCAGTCCGTGGCCGAGGTATTCCGCGAGGGCTTCGCGCAGTTCCGTGAACTCGCGGTCCGGATAGCGGTTCAGGCCGGCTGCGGCAATCGTAACGGCCTCGGCGATGGCGGCGCGCACGTCCGCCGGGACACCATGGGTGTTTTCATTGACGTTGAGCAGGATGGGGACCTCCAGTTGCGGCGCACCGTACGGCGTCAGGCCGCGCAGGTTGGTCCGGAGGGGAAGTCGGTTCAGGCGCTCTAGCTGGTCAGTCACTGCACCAGTTTAAGTGAGATCACGCCGGGCCCTGAAACTGTGACGGGTCGAGCAGGCTTCCTGGACGGATCGAGCAGGCTTCCTGGACGGATCGAGCAGGCTACTTGGACGGAATGAAGAGCGCCTGGCCGGGCACGACACGGGCGGCTTCGAGGTTGTTCAGCTGGATGATGTCGGTGACGACGTCACGGGGGTCGCGCCCCGGCGCCACGGCCTCGGCGATGGCCCAGAGTGACTCACCGGGCTGCACTGTAACTGTCACGGCGGGGGTCAGCGACAGCCCGGCGGCGGACTCTGCCGCCTTGGCCGGGGCGTTGAGGAAGCCGCTGAAGGACAGAATGAGCGCGGCCAGCAGGACCAGCGGCACCCCGATGAAGACGAAGCGCCCCCGCCGGGTGAGCCGCAGTGGCGCCGGCTTGATCCGGTGCCCGTGCCGGCCGGCGGATGCGTTGCCGTCGGGCCGGCCGTAGTTGCCGAGTGTGTCGCGGCGGAAAGTGTCGTGAAACGCGCTTGATGCTGACATGAACTGAGCCCTCCTGGACCATACTGTGCCGCCCGGCGTACTCCACGTACTTGCCGCCAACCGGCCTAACCTTCGAACAAAGAACCGAACGTCATGCTGTGTCCGAACCGTGCCCGACTAGAACACATGTTCGAACCTTGCTTGTTCTGTTTTAGCACTTACCTACGAACAATGTCGAGACTCGCTAGAACAAATGTTTGAAAAACCTGTGTGGCTGGCCTACGTTTGAGTCAAAGAACAACCACTTCTGCAGTTGATCAGCAGGGTCTGACATTTCAGGCCGGAAGTTCCCGGCAACCGCAGCCACGGCGGCCGGGCGGAACGGAAAGGCGTTGGCGAACATGGCAGCACAAGCCACCGGCGGCAGGGCCACCCAGCGGAGCCCGCAGGCAGCCCGGCCACCCAAAAGCCTCACCGTCCGGCAAAAGAAGATCCTGGAAACCATCCAGCGTTCCGTCACGGACAACGGCTATCCGCCCTCCATGCGCGAGATCGGCGACACCGTTGGCCTGGCCAGCCTCTCCAGCGTCACCCACCAGCTCTCACAGCTGGAGAAGCTTGGCTACCTGCGGCGCGACCCCAAGCGCCCCCGCGCCATGGAAGTGCTGATGCCGCTGACCCTCGACGAGGGAACCACGAAGATTTCAGGGGTGGAGAAGTCCGGCGGCCTGCGCACGGTCGGCGGATTGTCAGTGTCCGAACTGGCCAGTGCCACCGACACGGCCATGGTGCCGATGGTGGGCCGCATTGCCGCGGGCGGGCCGATCCTGGCTGACCAGGTCGTCGAGGACGTGATGCCCCTGCCACGCCAGCTGGTGGGCCACGGCGAGCTCTTTATGCTCAGGGTTGCGGGTGATTCGATGATCGACGCCGCCATCTGCGACGGTGACTGGGTGGTGGTGCGCCGGCAGGGCGATGCCATCAACGGTGACATCGTCGCCGCCCTGCTGGACGACGAGGCGACCGTCAAGACGTTCCGCCAGCGCGACGGCCACACCTGGCTGCTGCCGCAGAACACCCAGTACGAGCCCATCCTCGGCGATCACGCCGTCATCATGGGCAAAGTCGTCTCGGTGCTGCGCTCCCTCTAGGACCAGGCAGAACCCGCACTTCAAGAGCTGCGGACAGGGCCCCGCCGGCATCGGCCGGGGCCCTGTCCGTACCCGCCGGACTACGTGGCGGGCTGCCCGGATTCCTTCGCGAGCCGCTCCAGGGCCGCGAGGGCGACCGCGGGGTCGGTGGTGGGCCAGAACGGCGGCAGGGCGGCGCGGAGGAATCCCCCGTAGCGCTCGGTGGAGAGCCGTGAGTCCAGCACTGCCACCACTCCCCTGTCCGTCGTCGTGCGGATCAGCCGGCCGGCACCCTGGGCCAGGCGGATGGCGGCGTGGGTCGCGGAAACGCTCATGAACCCGTTGCCGCCGGCCTGGGCCACCGCCCGGGACCGTGCCGTCATCAGCGGATCGTCGGGCCGCGGGAACGGAATCCGGTCGATCACCACGAGTCGGCAGGAGGTCCCCGGCACGTCGACACCCTGCCACAGCGACATGGTGCCGAAGAGGCAGGTGTCCGGTTCGTCGGCGAACTGTTTCACCAGCGCGGTCATGGTCGAATCCCCCTGGCAGAGGATACTCATGTCCAGCCGGGGGCGCAGGGCCTCGGCCGCGTCCTCGGCCGCGCGCCGTGAGGAGAACAGGCACAGGGCCCCGCCGCCGGAGGCCCGGATCAGCTTCTCAAGCTCGTCGAGGGCCTCCGGGGACATGCCGCGGCCGGGTTTGGGCAGGTGCTTCGCAACGTAGAGGATGCCCTGTTTGGGATATTCGAAGGGCGAGCCGACGTCGACCCCGGTCCAGCTCGGGGCGCCCGGTCCAACCAGGCCCAGGCCGCCGGCGGCCGGTTCGAAGGCGGACCCGATCGCCAGCGTCGCGGAGGTCAGGATGACGGTATGGTCCGCGAACAGGCCCTCGCGGAGCCGTCCGGCGACGCTGAGCGGGGCGACGTTGATCAGGGCCGGCGCAGACTCGTCCGGCTGGGAGTAGCCCTGCTGCGGGTCGAAGGTGCTGTTGCGGGAAAACCAGACCACTTCGCGGTTTTCGCGGGCGGCGAGCAGACGTTCGCAGAGCTCGAGGATCACCATAAGGCGGGAGCGCGCGAGCTGGCGGCCGCCGTCGGCCGTGTTGGCACTGTCCCCCTTGGAATCCGAGAGCGCCGCGCGGCAGGCGTCCCGCAGCTGGTCCACGCAGTCCAGTTGTTCGCTGTTGAGTCCGTTGGGCATGAGTCCGCTGGGGACCCCTTCAATGGCAAGTTCGAGGTTGGACGCGGCGTTGTTCAGGGCGTCCACCGTGATGCCGGTGTGCTTCCGGGCCCCCGACGCGGCGGCGTGCACCATCGCGACGGAGAGCTGGCCGGACACTGCACCGGTCACCCGGTCCTGCAGCTCGTGGGCTTCGTCCACTACAACCACGTCGTATTCCGGCAGGACCGCAAGGCCCTCGAAGGCGCTGACGGCCAGCATCGCGTGGTTGGTGACGACGACGTCGGCGTCGGCGGCGTTCTGCCGGGCCAGTTCGCTGAAGCATTCGGCCGCGAGGGGGCACTTCTGCGCGCCCAGACACTCCATCGAGGTGACCGAGACCTGCCGCCAGGCACGGTCCGTGACCCCGGGCAGGAGCTCGTCCCGGTCCCCCGTCACTGTGCCCTCGGCCCATTCGCGCAGCCGGACGACTTCCTTGCCGAGCTGGGACGACGGGCCGCCCATCGCCGCGGCGAAGTGCGGCACGGACGTGTCCTCGCCAAGCGAGAAGAGCTGCCCCTCGGAGGGCTCTTCGGAGGGGAAGCCGCCCTCGAGCTTGTGGCGGCACACGTAGTTGGAGCGTCCCTTGACGAGGGCGACCTTGACGGGCCGCTCCAGCGCCGGGGTGATGCTCTTCAGTAGCCGGGGCAGGTCCCGGCCGACGATCTGGGTCTGCAGGGCCAGCGTGGCGGTGGAGACCAGGGTGGGCTTGTCGCTGACCAGCGAATGCGCGATCAGGGGGATCAGGTACGCGAGGGACTTGCCGGTTCCGGTGCCGGCCTGGACCAGCAGGTGGTCGCCGCTGTCAATCGCGTGCGCCACCTGCCGGGCCATCTCGTGCTGGCCGTCGCGGCTCTGGCCGCCCATGCCGGACACGGCGCGGTCGAGCAGTTCAATGACGAACTCCTCGCCGGCCGGGCCGCGCGTTCCTGCCGGACGTTCTCCGGCGGGTTCCGTCCCGGCGTTATCTGTTTCGGCGGGGTCCTCCGTTGCGGAGTCGTCCGCTGCGGGGGCCGCCCCCGCCGGACCGCCTGTGCCGGTGTCCGCCCCGGTCACCGCTGCCTTAGTCATTGGCGATGAACGAATCCAGTTCAGCGGCGAATCCCTCGCGCACCATCACGACGGCGCGGGTGCCCGCTTCCTCGTGGTCGAGGCTGAGGATCTCGGCGTCGGTCTCGTGCAGCTTGCTGAGCAGGTCACCGCGGTTGTACGGAATCATCAGTTCCAGCTTCACGCTGGGCCGAGGGATGCCTTCGCTGATGGCCTTGAGCAGTTCCGGGATGCCTTCGCCGGTGCGTGCCGACACCACCACGTGGCGCGGTTCGCGCTGCTTGAGCCGTTCGATCACGAAGGGATCGGCGGCGTCTGCCTTGTTCAGGACGATGATTTCCGGCACCTTGCGGGCGTCGACTTCGCTGAACACCTTGCGGACGGCGGCGATCTGGCCTTCCGGATCCGGGTGGGAGACATCCACGACATGCAGGATCAGATCCGCGTCGGCAACCTCCTCCAGGGTGGAGCGAAAAGCCTCCACGAGCTGGGTGGGCAGCGACCGGACGAAGCCCACGGTATCGGCCAGGGTGTAGCCCAGCCCGTCCGAGGTCTCGGCCTTGCGGACCGTCGGGTCCAGCGTGGCGAACAGGGCGTTCTCCACCAGCACACCGGCGTCGGTCAGCCGGTTCAGCAGCGAGGACTTGCCGGCGTTGGTGTACCCGGCGATCGCTACGGACGGCACGGAATTACGACGGCGGTTGGCGCGTTTGGTTTCCCGGGCCGGCTTCATCGCGGCGATTTCACGGCGCAGCTTGGCCATCCGGGTGCGGATCCGGCGGCGGTCCAGTTCGATCTTGGTTTCACCGGGGCCGCGCGAACCCATGCCGGCACCGGCACCGCCCACCTGGCCACCGGCCTGGCGGGACATCGAGTCACCCCAGCCGCGCAGGCGCGGGAGCAGGTATTCGAGCTGGGCCAGTTCCACCTGGGCCTTGCCCTCGCGGCTCTTGGCGTGCTGGGCAAAGATGTCCAGGATCAGGGCCGTGCGGTCGATGACCTTGACCTTGACGATATCTTCCAGGCTGCGCCGCTGGGACGGGGCCAGTTCGGCGTCGACGACGACGGTGTCCGCGCCGGTGGACATCACGATGTCCTTGAGCTCCTGGGCCTTGCCGGAGCCGAGGAACGTTCCGGGGTCGGGCTTGGCGCGGCGCTGGACGATCCCGTCGAGGACCTCCGAGCCGGCGGTTTCGGCGAGAGCGGCGAGTTCGCGGAGCGAGTTCTCGGCGTCGGCAAGGGTGCCTTCGGTCCAGAGGCCGGCCAGCACGACGCGCTCGAGGCGCAACTGCCGGTATTCGACTTCGGTGACGTCTTCGAGTTCCGTGGACAGCCCGGCGGTACGGCGCAGCGCGTGCCGTTCCTCGAGGTCCTGCTGGTCGCCGTCGTAGTTGCTGTGGTCCTCGTCCCGCCGGGAGATCGCCTGCGCCTTGCCGAGCACCGAGGAGGGCTCGCCGGCAGCCGGGGCTGCCTTCCGGGCAGGGGTGTCCTTGGAGAGGATCCGGTCGATGACAGCCTGGATTTCCGCAGGACTCATGTCCTGGGCTGCTGAATCGGGTCCGGTGTTGGGCTGACTGGTCATGGTCTCCTTTAGAGGTTCGGCAGTTTCAGAATAGTGCCGATCGGTGCTGTCTGGGGCGGTATTCGCGCTGGGCTGACGACTATTGGCCAAAACGGGCCTCCTGGAATGCCCGCGGCAGCGGTGCCGGGGCAGGGTGGGCTCCGCGAGGGAGCGGTGAGAAGGGGAGGGAACAGGCGTGGCGTGGCCTTGAGGAGGAAGAGATTGTCCGCTCGGCCGGGCTCCCAAGAGCACCGCCAAACTCCAAGGGGATCGGGCGCCGGCAGCTGGATCTTTTTCAGATTCATCGCGGATGGCGCGCTGAGCGGAAGGTAACTACCTGCGTCGCTGCGGGGACGGGATTTAACCCGCGCCGGCTACTTGAAGTTCAAGAACATGTCTTTAAGACTAGCAGACGGTCCTGCTGACCCCGGCCCGTCCCCGCGGTTTCGCCTACGGGCCGGGGGCCAACTAATCTGGGCAGTTATGGAGTCTGCACATTATTTCAGCGCCCAGCCGGCTGGGCCGTTCACCCGCAAGCCGCTGACCGTGGAGCTTGCCGGTGAGACCCGGCACCTGCAGACGTCCTCGGGCATCTTCAGCCCGGACGGCATCGACAAGGGTACGGCCGTGCTGCTGGCCGAGGCTCCCGCCCCGGCCCCGCAGGGAACGCTGCTGGACATCGGCTGCGGCTGGGGCCCGATCGCCCTGACCATGGCCCTGCGGGCACCGCACGCACAGGTCTACGCCGTGGACGTCAACGAACGGTGCGTGACCCTGACCAACGAGAACGCCGCGCTGCTGGGACTGGGCAATGTCACGGCCTGCACGCCCGACGCTGTCGACCCCGGGCTCCGCTTCGACACGATCTGGTCCAACCCGCCCATCCGGATCGGCAAGGACGAGCTTCATGCGCTGCTGCTGCTGTGGCTGCCGCGGCTGGCGCCCGGCGGCTCCGCATGGCTGGTGGTGCAGAAGAACCTGGGATCGGATTCCCTTCAGCGCTGGCTGGCAACCGAGCTGGACAGCAGCTTCACGGTGACGCGCGAGAGCACCTCGAAGTCCTTCCGTATCCTTCGGGTCAGGAAAGCGTCCCACTAGCGACAATCACCGCGGGGCCGCTGAGCTCGACGTGCTCATGGCCCTCCGCGCCGAGGAAGAACTTCACTCCGACGGCACCGCCGGGCACGTGGACGTTCCAGACGTCCGGGGCGCCCTGGCCGGCCCAGTGGCGGATAGCGACGGCGGCCGCGCAGGCCCCGGTACCGCAGGACTGCGTCTCCCCCACCCCCCGCTCGTGAACGCGCATGGTGATGGTTCCGACGCCGTCGTGGACCAGCGGCTCGGACGGGACGACGAACTCGACGTTGGTGCCGCGGGGCGGCGTCGGGTCCACGTGGGGTGCGGTAAACAGCTGCGTGGCTTCCAGCTCAGTCAGTTCGGCCAGCGCCACCACGGTATGCGGGTTCCCCATGCTGACGGACAGGGCTGGACGTGCGACCTCGAGCCCCGTCGCGCTAACCAGCGAGTCCATGGCCCGGGCGGTGGCCTCACCCGGGAAAATGAACTCCCAGGGACCCATGTCGACGGCGTAGCCGGCGGCGGTGCGGACGATCGTTTTGGCGCCACCCCGGGTGCCGATCGTCAGCGATTCGCCGGCGGGCAGCTCGACCAGGCCTTCGGCGACCAGGAAGTGGACAAAGACGCGGACGCCGTTGCCGCACATCTCGGAGAGCGAACCGTCCCCGTTGCGGTAGTCCATGAACCATTCGGCGTCCGGGTTCTGCGTCAGCAGCTCCTGGCCCTCCGCGAGCAGCCGGGACGGCACGGCACGGATCAGTCCGTCGCCGCCGATTCCGCGGTGCCGGTCACAGAGCGCTGCGACCTGCTCGGGCGTTACTGCCAGGGTGCCGTTGGGGTCGGCCAGGAGCACAAAGTCGTTGCCCGTGCCGTGGCCTTTGGAAAACTTGAGTCCGCTCAGGGCTGCGGTGTCACCGGTGGAGTTGCGGTCAGCGGCCACGGCCAGGGTTTCTTCCATGCTCCAAGGTTACCGTTCCGGCTCGGGCCGCCAGCAAACCGCCCCGGCAATCATCTGCTTGACGTGGGACTGGTGCGTACGTTCAGCCGGGGATGCAGAGGGCGGCGGCCTGGGCCACGAGGTCCGGGTCCTGCCAGTTGAGCCACTGGATCCGGGGGTCGGCCCGGAACCAGGTCAGCTGGCGTCGGGCGAACTGCCGGGTCGCGACGATGGTCTCCTCCGCAGCCCGGGCTGCGTCGGATTCGCCGTCGAGGACCTTGAGGAACTGGGCATAGCCGAGGGCGCGCGGTGCGGTCCGGCCCAGCCGGAGTCCGGCAGCGTCGAGCGTCCGGACCTCCTCCAGCAGCCCGCTGTCCACCATGGTGTGGACCCGGCGGGCGAGCCGTTCCCGGAGCTGCCCGCGGTCCACCTCCAGCCCGATCTGCACCGCGGGCTGGACGTACTCGCGGGTGGGCATGAAGGAGCTGAACGGCCTTCCGGTCAGCTCGAACACCTCGAGGGCGCGGATGATCCGGCGCGCATCGCCGAGCCGGCCGGCGGAGACCGGGTCCGCGACTGCCAGGCGCGCCCGCAGCGGCGCCGCTCCACCAGTTTCCAGTTCCGCCTCAAGCCGGCGCCGGATGGCCGGATCCGTGCCCGGGAACTCGAGCACGTCCAGGGCGGCGCGGACGTAGAGCCCGGAGCCTCCGGCCAGGATGGCGCGTTTGCCGCGGGCGTGGATGTCGGCAATGAGCGCACGGGCCTGCTGCTGGAAGTCCGAGACGCTCGCTTCCTCGGTCACGTCCAGGATGTCCAGGAGGTGGTGCGGCACTCCCCTGCGCTCGGCCCCGGTGATCTTGGCGGTGCCGATGTCCATGCCGCGGTAGAACTGCATGGAGTCCGCGTTGATGACTTCGCCGTCAAGCTCCAGTGCCAGCGAGACGGCGAGGTCGGACTTGCCGGAGCCGGTCGGCCCGACGACGGCGACGACCGGTACAGCCGGTACTGCGCTGTCCTTGGCTGTGCCGGCTTGGGCTGTGCCGGCCACCGTGACCTGCGCTGTGCCCGCCGGGGCGTCCTGCGGATCGGCCACGGACTAGCGGCCGCGGACGGGAAGGGCGGGCATGCCCAGGGACACACCCGTGGTGCCGGAGGCTGATCCCGGAACGGGCGCGCCGCAGGAGTCCGCCTGGGACCTGTCCCAGGCGTCGCCCGCCCGGGAGCGGCGAAGGCTGTAGTCGTCCGCCGACGCCGGGTCGGCCACGAGGTGGAACGCCGCGGCCTCGGTGATGGTCACGGTGACGAGGTCGCCGGGGCGGGGCTTCTCGGCGCCGGCCGGCACGGAGAAGTGGACCAGGCGCTGATCCTGGGACCGGCCGGAGAGCCGGTGGGTTTCCCCGGCTTTGCGCCCGGACTGGGCCGTGACCATGACCTCCACGCGCTGGCCGAGCTGGCGGGCGTTCTCCTCGGCGGCGATCCTGTCCTGCAGGGCGGTGAGGCGTTCGAAGCGTTCCTGCACCACGGACTTGGGGAGCTGGTCCGGGAGCACGGCGGCGGGAGTGCCCGGACGTTTGGAGTACTGGAAAGTGAAGGCAGTGGCGAACCGGGACTTTTCCACAACGTCGAGCGTGGCCTGGAAGTCCTCCTCGGTTTCACCGGGGAACCCGACGATGATGTCCGTGGAGATGGCGGCGTGCGGGATCTTCTTCCGGACCTTGTCCAGGATGCCCAGGAACTTCGTCGAGCGGTATGACCGCTTCATGTCCCTGAGGACCTTGTCCGAGCCGGACTGCAGGGGCATGTGCAGCTGCGGCATGACGTTGGGGGTCTCGGCCATGGCGTCGATGACGTCGTCGGTGAAGGCGGCGGGGTGCGGGCTCGTGAACCGCACTCTTTCCAGGCCGGGGATGTCCCCGCAGGCGCGGAGCAGTTTGGAGAAGGCCTGCCGGTCGCCGAATTCAACGCCGTAGGAGTTCACGTTCTGGCCCAGCAGTGTTACTTCGATCGCGCCGTCGGCGACGAGGGCCTCAATCTCGGCCAGAATGTCGCCGGGGCGGCGGTCCTTTTCCTTGCCGCGCAGGGCCGGCACGATGCAGAAAGTGCAGGTGTTGTTGCAGCCGACAGAGATCGACACCCAGCCGGAATAGACCGAGTCCCGCTTGGTTGGCAGGGTGGAGGGGAAGACGTCGAGGGACTCAAGGATTTCGAGCTGCGCCTCGTTGTTGTGGCGGGCCCGTTCCAGCAGCGCCGGCAGGGCGCCGACGTTGTGGGTGCCGAAGACGGCGTCCACCCAGGGTGCCTTTTTCAGGATGGTGTCGCGGTCCTTCTGCGCCAGGCAGCCCCCGACAGCGATCTGCATTCCCGGGTTGGCGGCCTTGACCGGCGCCAGGATGCCCAGGTTGCCGTAGAGCTTGTTGTCGGCGTTCTCCCGCACCGCACAGGTGTTGAAGACCACGACGTCGGCCAGTTCCCCGGCGGCGGGGACGTAGCCGGCGGCCTCGAGCATCCCGGACATCCGCTCGGAGTCGTGCACGTTCATCTGGCAGCCAAAAGTCCGCACCTGGTAGGTGCGCGGTTGCGTGGTGGGGGGCTGTGCCTCAGCACCAGGGGATGACGAGGCGTCCGTGGAAGGGGTGGTGCCGGCTGCTGGGGAGGGAATGGTCAAACTCACCTGTTAAGGGTACCGGGTCGGCACGGCACCGGGGCGTCCTCAGAAATCAGCGTCGGGCCCTGCGTCCGAACCGGTCACGGCTTCGTCGAGGACTTCGCCCACGATCCGGAAGGCCTGGGATGGCTGATACCCCTTGCGGGCGAGCATGGACGCGAGCCGGCGCGTGGTTTTGTCCCGCTCGGCGCGGTCCTCGAACGCGGTCACGCCCCGGAGCTTCCGCTGGACCAGTTCGCGGGCCGCGGCTTCCTCGTCCTCGTCGCTGAGCTGTTCCAGGGCGACGGCCGCGATGTCGGTGTCGATGCCCTTTTCGGCAAGTTCCCGCCGGAGCGCGCCTTTGGCGAGTTTGCGGCTCTGCGCCCGGGACCGCACCCACATGTCGGCGAAGTCGGCGTCGTCAATGAGCTTCACTTCCTCGAAGCGGTCCAGCACGGCTTCGGCGACGTCGTCCGGGACGTTGCGCTCGGCCAGTTTGCGGGCGAGCTGCAGCCGGCTCTTGGGCGAGTTGGTCAGTTGACGCAGGACAATGGCACGGGCCACAGCCGAGGGGTCCGCGTCACGGTCCTGTTCGGCGGATGCACCCGTGCGGTGGGCGCCGTCCTGGGGCGGCTCCCCGCCGGAAAAGCCGGGGGCAGGAGTCCGTGATGGGAATCCTGCCCCTTTGCGCCGTCGGCCGTTAGAAGCCGTCAACGGCCTTCAGCTTCGGTTCTGCTTCGGTCTCGGCGGGTGCTTTCACGCCGACGCCGAGCTTTTCCTTGATGAGCCGTTCCAGTTCGGCAGCCAGTTCGGGGTTGTCGCGCAGGAAGCGGCGGGAGTTCTCCATGCCCTGGCCCAACTGGTCACCGTCGTAGGTGAACCAGGAGCCGGACTTCTTGATGATGCCGTGCTCGACACCCATGTCGATGATGCCGCCTTCGCGCGAGATGCCCTGGCCGTAGATGATGTCGAATTCGGCGATCTTGAAGGGCGGGGCCATCTTGTTCTTCACGATTTTGGCCTTGGTGCGGTTTCCGACGGAGTCTGCGCCCTCCTTGAGGGTCTGGATCCGGCGGACGTCGATGCGGATCGAGGCGTAGAACTTCAGGGCCTTACCACCGGTGGTGGTTTCCGGGGAGCCGAAGAAGACGCCGATCTTTTCACGCAACTGGTTGATGAAGATGGCCGTGGTCTTGGTCTGGCTCAGGCGGCCGGTGATCTTACGGAGGGCCTGGCTCATCAGGCGGGCCTGCAGGCCGACGTGGCTGTCGCCCATGTCGCCTTCGATTTCCGCGCGGGGAACGAGGGCGGCAACGGAGTCGATGACGATGACGTCCAGGGAGCCGGAGCCGATCAGCATGTCCATGATTTCCAGGGCCTGCTCGCCGGTGTCCGGCTGCGAGACCAGCAGGGCGTCCGTGTCGACGCCGAGCCTGGCGGCGTATTCGGGATCGAGGGCGTGCTCGGCGTCGATGAAGGCTGCGATGCCGCCGAGGCGCTGGGCACTGGCGACCGCGTGCAGCGCCACCGTGGTCTTACCGGAGGACTCCGGACCGTAGATTTCCACGACCCGGCCGCGGGGCAGGCCGCCAATTCCGAGGGCAATGTCCAGTGCGATGGAACCGGTCGGGATGACCTCGATGGGTGCGCGGACTTCGTCGCCAAGGCGCATGACCGAGCCTTTGCCGAACTGCTTGTCAATCTGGGCCAGCGCTGCGTCAAGCGCTTTCTGGCGATCCGGGGCTGCGGCCATGGTTCACACCTCTAATACTTTCTCGCTGTGGAGTGGCCGTTCCGGCCCTGTGTCGTGTTCGTGATCAGTGTTCGTGA
>DATITT010000105.1:0-11614 GCA_035467435.1 Arthrobacter sp.
TCGTAGCGGTGCGGGCCGGGTTTGTCCGCGGTCCCCATGTATTTGGGCTGGCTGAGGCCGCGCGGGAAGCGGATCGCCTTGGCGTTGACCGTGCGTGCCAGCTTGTCGATGGCCGGGCCGCCCGGATAGCCGAGGCCCAGGAGCCGCGCCACCTTGTCGTAGGCCTCGCCGGCGGCGTCGTCGATGGTGGCCCCCAGCAGCTCACCGTCCCCGGTGATGTTCCGGATCCGCAGGATTTCGGTGTGCCCGCCGGAGACCAGCAGGGCGCCCAGGTTTGCCGGGAGGGCCTTCTCGCGCGGAGATTCGTCGGACGGGGCGTTCTCCCCCGGGGCGTTGGCCGGCGGGGCGCCGGCGAAAGGGTGCCGGCCGCCGTCGTCCGTCTGGAGCAGCCCGACGCCGACGTGCGCGACGAGGTGGTTGATGGCGTAGAGCGGCTTGCCCGTCGCGACGGCGAGCGCCTTGGCCGCGCAGACGCCGACCATCAGGGCGCCCGCGAGTCCCGGACCGGACGTGACGGCGATCGCGTCGATGTCCTCCAGGGTCACGCCGGCCTCGGCCAGCGCCTCGCGGAGGGTGGGGACGAAGGCGTCCAGGTGCGCGCGGGAGGCGATCTCGGGGATCACGCCGCCGAACCGGACGTGTTCCTCCATGGAGGAGGACACGGTGTTGGTCAGCAGCTGCGTTCCGCGGACAATCCCGACGCCGGTTTCGTCGCAGGAGGATTCGATGCCGAGGACCAGCGGCTGGCTGTGCTGGGTGCTGTTCATGGGCGGTCTGCTTCCCTGGGTGTGGTGTCGGAGTCGGAGGCGCCGAGCCGTAGCCGCATGATCAGCGCGTCGACGCCGTCGCGGTAGTAGCGGGGCCGGACGTGGATCTGTTCGAATCCGTAGCGGCGGTAGAGCTGCTGCGCACGGGGGTTGTCGGCCCGGACCTCCAGCAGCACGTCCTCGGCACGTCGCAGCCGGCTTTCCCGGATGAGTTCGGTCAGCAGCGCCGAACCGATCCCCTTGCCTTCCTGCTCCGGGACAACGGCGATGGTCTGGACGTCCGCGATCGGCTCGATGCACATCAGCCCGGCGTAGCCCACGATCTGCCCGCCACGCTCGGCCACGAGGTAGCGCCGGGTATCGGCCTGCGCCAGCTCGGCGGCGAACATCTGCAGCGGCCAGGCGTCCACCGGGAACAGCCGGCGCTCCAGCTCGTGCACGGCAGGGATGTCCGCCGCGGTCATGTCCCGCAGGGTCGCCCCGCCGGGCAGCACCGCCGGGTCCGCGTCCGGCCCGGCGGCCGACCCCGTGCCCTGTCCTGGATCCCGGCCTGCGCCCGGTCCTGGATGCTGTCCGGTGTTCTGTCCGGTGTTCTGTCCTGCGGACCCGGCGTTCACAGCGCCCTCTTCCGTGGGCCGGGAACCTGGGCGTCGGACTCCCGCAGGTACAGCGGGGTGGAGTCCAGCAGCTGCTCCCCCGCGGCGAGCCGTGCGAGGGCGAACTGGCCCAGCGAGAGGGCCTCCGGCTGGCGGTCGCTGAATTCGGGGACGGCCTTGACGACGTCGGCGTAGAGGCCGGCGCCGGCGCCGTAGACCGGAAGATCGGGAAGGTCCGCGGCAAAACCGACGTGCGGGCCGTCCAGCAGTTGCGGCAACTGGCCGCTGCTGAGGGCATACCGGGCCCAGTAGACCTCTTTGCGCCGGGCATCCGTGGCGACGATGAACTCCGGCGCAGCATCCGTGGATTCCGCCACTTCCAGCGCGATGGCGTCCAGGCTCATCAGCCCGTAGAGCGGTTTGCCCCAGACGAACGCGAGGGTGCGGGCGGTGACGATCCCCGAGCGCAGGCCGGTGAACGGGCCCGGCCCCACCCCGGTGACCACCGCGTCGACGTCGGCGCCGCTCACGCCGGCCTCGGCGAGGAGCGCCTCGATGCCCGGTGCCAGCACTTCGGCGTGGCTCCGGGTGTCTTCGGTGGCGAAGCTTCCCACGACGGATTCCGGGGTGTCATCGGAGACGAGCGCGGCGCTGGCCACCGCCGAGGTGTCGATGGCAAGGATGAGCATCAGTTCCCTTCCGGAGGGTGGGGCAGGGGCTGTCGCGTGGGGGGCGCGGACTCAGCGGGCGCGGGGAGGACGGGCGGGTCCACCCAGCGGGGTCCGAAGCCGCGGATCACGATGGTGCGGGGTTCGTCGTCGTCGTCGGTGTCAAAATCCAGCACCCCAGCGTATTCGGCTGCTTCCGGTCCGGGGGCGGATTCCGGTCCGGGGGCGGATTCCGGGGACTGCGCGGGTTCCGGGGACTGCGCGGGTGCGGGCGCCTGGGCGCCGCCGAGGCGCCGGACCAGGTCCACTTCGAGCCGGCTTTCGCTCAGGTGCTCCACCCGGCCGCGGCCCCACTCCACCACGGTTACGGCGCTGTCCATCGTGTTTTCCAGGTCGATATCGTCGATTTCCGCGGCCGACCCCAGCCGGTACGCATCAACGTGCACCAGGTCCGGGCCGCCCGGCCGCGGACCGTCGGGCAGGTTCGGGTGGATCCGGACCAGCACGAAGGTCGGTGAGATGATGCCGGCCCGGACCCCCAGGCCCTCGCCGAGGCCCTGGGTGAAGGTGGTTTTTCCCGCTCCCAGCTCGCCGGTGAGGACCAGCAGGTCACCGGCTTGGAGCTGGGAGCCGAGGACTGCCGCGAGGGCGTGCGTTTCGTCCGCGGTCCCGACCCTCAGGGTCCGTTCCCAGGCCGCCGCGCTCACGGCTGCGGCTCCCCGGAGGCCGGCTCTTCGTGGATGTAGCGGCGCGGCACCCGGGGACTGATCCGCGTCACGATCTCGTAGTTGTTGGTACCCGCCGCCCGGGCCCAGTCCTCGGCGGTGGGCCCGCCGTCGTCGCCGTTGCCAAACAGCACGGCTTCGGCGCCCAGGACGCTGGGGCCGCCGGCGGAAACGTCGAGCGGGCCCAGGTCGATCACCATCTGGTCCATCGCGATGCGTCCCACCACGGGGTAGTTCACGCCCGCGACACGGACCGGTCCTCCGGTGGCGATGCGGGGGACGCCGTCGGCGTAGCCGAGCGGGATCAGCCCCAGCGTGCTGGTGCCGTCGGTGCGGTAGTTCAGTCCGTAGGAGACACCCTGGCCGGCCGGCACATCCTTGCAGTGTGACACGAGGGTGCGGATCGTCATGGCGGGGTGCAGGCCCAGCTCTTCCGAGCTCTGCCCCTCGAACGGCGACAGTCCGTAAAGGCCCAGCCCCACGCGGACCAGGTCGAAGTGGGTGTCGGGCCGGGACAGGGTGGCCGGGGTGTTGGCGAGGTGGCGCACCTCCGGATCCACACCGGCGTCCTGGGCGATGGCGAGGGCTTCGCGGAAGGCAGCCAGCTGGTCGTCGGTTTCCGGGCGTTCGGGTTCGTCGGCGACGGCCAGGTGGGAGAAGATGCCCACCACCCGCAGCAGGCCCTGGTCCTGGTAGTCCATGGCTTCGCCCACGAGGCTGTCCCAGGCATCCAGGGTCGCCCCGTTGCGGCCCAGGCCGGTGTCCACTTTGAGGTGCACGCGGGCCGGCCGTTCCTGCTCGCGGGCGGCCGCCACAATGCGTTCTAGTTCCCAGCCCGAGCACCCGATGTCGATACCGGCGGCCACGGCGGCGGCGAAGTTGCTCTCCGGGGTGTGCAGCCAGGCCAGCAGGGGGGCCTCAATGCCGGCGGCGCGCAGGGCCAGGGCCTCGGTAATGTGCGCCGTTCCCAGCCAGGTGGCGCCGGCGCCGAGCGCGGCGCGGGCAACGGGGATGGCACCGTGGCCGTAGGCGTCGGCCTTGACCACCGCCATCACCTGGGCCGGTGATGCCACGGCCGCCAGGCGGCGGACATTGTGCCGGATGGCTTCGAGGTCGATTATGGCCGAGCGCTCCTCGACGTGGGCCGGCGGAGCCTCCGGGCCGGGCCGGAAGTCACCTGTTGCTGCTGGGTAAGTCACTTAACGATTCTAGGGGTGGCTGCGCATGCGGCTTAACTCCGGCCTTGTGGCACCATCCCCCCGAGGGACATGCCCAGCCTTCGCGCCCGCCACTGGGCACAATGGCATCATGTCCATCCCCGGGCCAACACGCGGGACATGTCCAGCGGCCACCCGTTCCTGGGCCCAACCCTCCTCCGGGGGACATGCCCAGTCTTCGCACCCGCCACTGGGCACAATGGCATCATGTCCACTCCTGAGCCCGCAGGGAGGGCATGTCCCGTGGGGGTGAGCCGCGCGGGAGTGAACCGCGCGGGAGGAAGCCTTTCGGGAGGGAGCCGCGCCTACGCGTCCGAAAGGTGCGCGATGGTCGCCGTCGCCCGCCTTTGTGCTTCCTGCGGCACGTCCCGGACGATGTCCTCGAGGAAGCGGTAGCGCCGGAGCCACTGGCTGCTCTGCCGTTCCTTCCGGGCGTTGGCGCGCTGCCACCAGTCGGCGATGTCCCCCCAGCCGGGTGCGGCCAGCGAGCCGCCGACCTCCTGCACGGCCAGGGCGGCGCAGAGATTGGCGAACCGCAGCCGGTCGCCGAGCGGCCAGCCCGCCAGGCAGCCGACGATGAAGGCGGCGCCGAAGCAGTCCCCCGCGCCGGTCGGATCGAAGGCGGACACCGGCAGCGACGGCACCCACTCCTCCTCGCCCGTTTCCGAGTCCACAGCCATGGCCCCCTGGGGCCCGAGCGTCACGACGGCGACCGGCACCTTGTCCGCCAGGGCATATAGCGCCGCCCACGGGTTGTCGTGGCCGGTGAAAGCCATCGCCTCGTGCTGGTTCGGCATAAAGGCGTGGAAATACTGCAGGTTGTCCAGCCGTGCAGAGGACCAGGCACCCGTGGGGTCCCAGCCGACGTCACCGAACAGCCGGACCCCGGCCTTGTACGCGTCGAGCGCCCACGGCTCCAGCTCCTCGCCGAGCTCTGCGACGGCGGCGAGCGCCGGCGGAGGGCAGCCGACCAGTTCGCTGGAGCTCACCGGCGCCGGATGCCCGTGCGTCACCATGGACCGGTCGTGCTCCACGCTGAGGGACACCGTGACCGGGGAGTGCCAGCCTGAGATCTTCCGGGACAGCGACAGGTCAATGTGTTCCTGTCCGGCCAGGATCTTCCAGTTGGAGTCGCCGTAGCCGTCATCACCGAACGCTGCCGCCAGCCCGGTCCGCAGTCCCAGCCGTGCCGCGGCGATGGCCTGGTTGGCCACGCCGCCGGGGCAGCTGCCCATCCCGTCGCTCCAGATCTCGGTGCCGGCGACAGGCGCGTGCGGGAGTCCGGTGAAGATGATGTCCTGGAAGACGGTCCCGGTCAGCAGCAGGTCGAAGCCCTCCGCCGCCGGGGTCCGGACGGCGGAAAGCGGGTCAAAACGCCGCGTTGGTATCGCGTCCATGTATGCACAGTACGCCGTCCGGGTACCGCGGGAAAGGCGTCCGCCGGGCGGGCAGCTGCCGCTGTGCATAGACTGTGGACATGCGGCTGATGATTGCCGGGGGCGGCGGATTCCGGGTACCGCTGGTCTACCGGGCGCTCTGCGCGGGCCCCTTCGCCGGGCTGGTCCGGGAACTGGTGCTGTACGACGTCGATCCCGGCCGGCTCGCCGCCATCAACGCGGTCCTGGCCTCCTTCGAGGGGCAGCACCCGCCCGGCGCCGCGCCACCTCCCGCAGTCCGGGCCACCACTTCCCTGGCCGAGGCGCTGCACGGCACGGACCTGGTGTTCGCGGCGATCCGCCCCGGCGGGACAGCCGGCCGCACCGCCGACGAGCGGGTGGCCCTGGACCTGGGTCTCCTGGGCCAGGAAACCACGGGAGCCGGCGGCATTTCCTACGCGTTGCGGTCCATCCCCCGCATGCTGGAACTCGCTGCCCAGATGCGGCACCACTGCCCTGACGCGTGGCTGCTGAACTTCACGAATCCGGCCGGCATGGTCACCGAAGCCCTGGTTCCGGTGCTCGGCCGCAGGGTGGTCGGCATCTGCGATTCGGCCAGCGGGCTGGTGCACCGGGCGGCGCGGGCCGCCGGCGTCGCCCTGCCCGAGGGCACGCTCGACGGCGTGGGCTACTACGGCCTGAACCATCTCGGCTGGCTGTACCGGCTGGCATCCGGCGGACGCGACGCACTGCCCGGGCTGCTGGCCGACGCGGAGGCCCTGGCCGGTTTCGAGGAGGGACGCCTGTTTCCGCAGCCCTTCCTGGCCGAGCTGGGGTGCCTGCCGAACGAATACCTGTACTACTACTACGACACCGAACGCGCCCTGGCCGGCATCCGGTCCTCCCCCACGACCCGCGGCGAGTCCATCGACCGGCAGCAGTCCGAGCTCTATCCGCGGCTCGCGGCGGCCGGCCAGGAGGCCTACCGGCTGTGGGACGCCGCGCGCCGCTCCCGGGAAGAGGGCTATCTCGCCGAGGCCCGTCCCGCCGGCGAGCGCCGGGATGAGACGGACCTGGCCGGCGGCGGTTACGAACGCGTCGCCCTGGCGGTGATGCGCGCCCTCTCCGGCGGCGGCGCGGCGGAGCTGATCCTGAACACCCCCAACACCATCAGCGGCGCCGGCGGCGGCGCCCCGGCGCCGGCGATCCCGGGGCTGCCCGCTGACGCCGTCGTTGAGGTGCCCTGCCGGGTGACGCCCGACGGCGTGGTGCCGCTGCCGCAGGAGCGGCCGGCGCCGGCCCAACTGGCCCTGCTCCGCCAGGTCAAGGACGTCGAACGGCTCGTCGTGGCGGCCACCAGCCGGGTCCCGGGCTCGACGGGGGCCGGCCGCCGCGAAGCGGCCCTGGCGGCGTTCGCCGGGCACCCGCTGGTCGGCTCCGCGGACCTCGCGGACATACTGCTGGCCGGGTACGAGGCCGTGTTCCCGGACTTGAAGGAGCTCTGGCGCGGGGAACCCTGAGTCCCCGGCGCTACAGCGTGCGGTACATCAGGTGCAGGCCCACGTAGCCCAGCCGCGGGTGCAGGAACGCTTCCGGGATGGTGGCCAGCACCTCGAAGCCCAGGGACTGCCAGGCGGCCACGGCCCGGACGTTGCTTTCCACGACGGCGTTGAACTGCATGGCACGGAATCCGGCCGCCCGTGCCGCGTCGAGTGAGTAGGCGCACAGCCCGCGGGCCACACCCTTGCCCCCGTGCGCCGGATGGACCATGTACCCGGCATTCGCGACGTGGCTTCCGCCGCCGCCCTGGTTCGCGTGCAGCTCACCGGTGCCCAGGATGACGCCGTCGAGCTCCCCCCGGCCCACGGCGACGAAGGTCTGCCCCGGCGGCTGTTTGAACCACCGTTCGCGGGCCTGGTGCTCGGTGGTGTCCCGGTCCCAGGTGAAGGTCTCCCCGGCCCTGATCACGGGTTCGAGGATTCCCCAGATCGCCGGCCAGTCCGCGCCGGTGGCGGGGCGGATAGCCCAGCCCGGGGCGGTGGAACCGGTCTCTTCGCGTGTGCTCACAGCCGTCACGTTAGCAGCCTGCCCGGTTCTGTGACCGGCGCCGCCCACCGGCCTATGAACCCGCGGGATTTTCAGGAGTAGTGTTTTATCGAAATGCAGTTCCGGGCGTGTTAACCAGGACGCGCCCACCATGGCCTGTCCACCAGGACCCGGCCCACAGATTGGTTCCAGGGAAAATTCCAGGAGGAAGGGAAAAGAATGTCGCTGATCCGCCGCGTCGCGTTCCTCTCCCTGCACACCTCGCCGATGGAGCAGCCCGGGTCCGGGGACGCCGGGGGCATGAATGTGTACATCCGTGCGCTCGCCGCGGCCCTCGCCGAAACCGGCGTCGAGGTGGAGATCTTCACCCGGTCCACCTCCGCCGGCCAGGCCGCCGTCGAGCACCCCTTCCCCGGGGTCTGCGTGCACAACGTCATGGCCGGCCCGGCCCGGAAGCTGCCCAAGGAAGAACTTCCCGAACTGCTGCACAGCATGGTCGCCGAAATCGACCGCATCCGGCAGCGACAGCCGCACGGCCGCTACGACGTGATCCATTCGCACTACTGGGTGTCCGGGGTGGCCGGGCTGGAGCTCGCGAGCCTGTGGGGCCTGCCGCTCGTGCACACCATGCACACCATGGCTAAGGTGAAGAACCTGCTGCTGGTCTCCGGCGAGCAGCCCGAGCCGCGACGGCGCGAGGACGGCGAGCACCGGATTGTCGACGGCGCCACCCGGCTGATCGCCAACACGGGCACCGAAGCGGCGGAACTGGTCTCGCACTACAACGCGGACAACGACCACATCGATGTGGCCCCGCCGGGCGTGGACCTGGACATCTTCACGCCGGCGTTCCGCAGCCGGTCCCGGGCCGCCCACGGGGTGCCGCCGGGCCGCTTCCATCTGCTGTTCGCCGGCCGGATCCAGCGCCTCAAGGGACCGCAGATCCTGGTCAAGGCCGCCGCCCTGCTCCGGGACCGGCGTCCGGACATCGACCTTCAGCTGACCATCGTCGGCGCGGTCAGCGGGGCCAAGGACTTCGACCTGAAGTCGCTCATCACCGCCGCCGGAATGGACGACGTCGTCAGCCACCATCCGCCGGTCAGCGCACCGGAGCTGGCCGGCTGGTACCGTTCCGCCGACGTCGTGGTGATGCCGTCCTACAGCGAATCGTTCGGTCTCGTGGCGCTGGAAGCCCAGGCCTGCGGAACGCCGGTGGTCGCCACGAAGGTCGGCGGCCTGTCCCGCGCCATCTTCGACGGCCGGACCGGCCTGCTCGTGGAGGGCCACAAGGCCGCCGACTGGGCCGACGTCCTGGAAGCCCTGCACGACGACCCCGCGACCCGCGAGGACATGGGACGCGCCGCCTCGCTGCACGCGCAGGAGTTCGGCTGGCAACGCACCGCCGCCATCACGCTGGAGAGTTACCACACCGCTTTGAGCCAGTATTTTGGAAACTTGACCATTCCGGTGGGCCACACGCCCTCACCCGGAACCATAGGCCGGTAACCGCCGCCTGACCCACCGGCCGGACCACCCACCGACGCCACGAGCCAAAGGACGACGATGTCTGACACCACGATTCCCGGAGCAGCCGCCACACCAGCCGAGGGAGCTAAGAGCGCCGAGCCGGCCGTGTCCACGGGCGCCGCCGCGGGCGCTGCGGGCGCTGCGGGCACCGCCGCGTTGAGTGATCTGGAGATCGCGCAGCGGGCCACGATGCGGCCGATCGAGGAGATAGCCGCGGCGGCCGGGATCAACGCCGAGGCGCTGGACTTCCACGGCCGCTACAAGGCGAAAATTGATCCCGCCAAGCTCGCCGGTTCACTGGCCGGCCATGCGTCCCGCGCGCCCGGCAAGGTGGTGCTGGTGTCCGCGATGTCCCCCACCCCCGCCGGGGAAGGCAAGTCCACCACGACGGTGGGGCTGGCGGATTCCCTGGCCCGCGCCGGCCACAAGGTGATGATCGCGCTGCGCGAACCCTCGCTCGGGCCGATCCTGGGCATGAAGGGCGGCGCCACGGGCGGCGGCTACTCCCAGGTGCTGCCGATGGACGAGATCAATCTGCACTTCACCGGCGATTTCCACGCCGTCACCTCCGCGAACAATGCGCTGATGGCCCTCGTGGACAACCACATCTACCAGGGCAACGAGCTGAACATCGACCCGCGCCGGATGACCTTCAAACGGGTGCTGGACATGAACGACCGCTCACTGCGCGAGGTCGTGATCGGCCTCGGCGGCCCGACGCAGGGCATCCCGCGGCAGGACGGCTTCGACATCACCGTGGCCTCGGAGATCATGGCGGTGTTCTGCCTCGCCACGGACCTCGCCGACCTCCGGGACCGCCTTGGCCGGATCACCTTCGGCTACACCTACGACCGGCAGCCGGTCACGGTGGCCCAGCTGGGTGTCCAGGGCGCCCTGACCATGCTGCTCAGGGACGCCATCAAGCCGAACCTGGTGCAGACCATCGCCGGGACACCTGCCCTGGTCCACGGCGGACCGTTCGCCAACATCGCCCACGGCTGCAATTCCCTGATCGCCACCCAGACCGCCCGCAGCCTGGCGGACATCGTCGTCACCGAAGCCGGCTTCGGCGCGGACCTCGGCGCGGAAAAGTACATGGACATCAAGTCCCGCATCGCCGACGTCGCTCCGTCCGCCGTCGTCATCGTGGCAACCGTCCGGGCCCTGAAGATGCACGGCGGCCTCCCCAAGGACCAGCTCAAGGAGCCCGACGTGGACGCGCTGGCCGCCGGCGTCGTCAATCTTCAGCGCCACGTGCGCAACGTGGAGAAATTCGGCATCACGCCGGTCGTGGCGATCAACAAGTTCGCCACCGACACCCGGGAGGAGCTGGACTGGCTGCTGGAATGGTGCGCCGCGGAGGGCGTCCAGGCGGCCGTGGCCGATGTCTGGGGCCGCGGAGGCGGCGGCGACGGCGGCGACGAACTTGCGGCCAAGGTTGCCGCGGCCATTAACGCGCCGCACACCTTCCGGCACCTGTACCCGCTGGAGATGTCGGTGGAGGACAAGATCCGGACGATCGTGCAGGAGATCTACGGCGCCGACGGCGTGGATTTCTCCGTCCCGGCGCTCAAGCGGCTCGCGGAGATCGAGAAGAACGGCTGGTCCGGCTTCCCGGTCTGCATGGCGAAAACCCAGTATTCCTTCAGCGACGACGCGACCAAACTCGGCGCCCCGAAGGGTTTCACCGTGCACGTCCGGGACCTCATTCCCAAGACCGGCGCCGGCTTCATCGTGGCCCTCACCGGCGCGGTCATGACCATGCCGGGGCTCCCCAAGGTGCCCGCCGCGATGCGCATGGACGTCGACGCCGACGGCAACCCCGTCGGCCTCTTCTGACCCCCGTTGCGCTATCACTTTTAGCTGCCATTTCCGGGGAATGGCGACCAAAAGTGATAGCGCAACGGGGCATTGTGGATAACCGGAGCGGGGATCCGGCGTTCGGATAAGAATGGTCCGCATGCGCCCACCAGCAGCCCTGCCGGCCCACCTCGCCTCAGCCCCGTTCACCGTCTACGAGGCGCGGGCTGCGACCCTGGGCAGCTCCCGGCTCCGCGCTGCCGATCTCGCGACGGCCGGCCGGTTGCTCTATCTGCCCACGGGATGGGAGTTTGAACTTCGGGGCCTGGCCCGTGCCCTGTCCGCCGCGACGCCGGGCGCGTGGATTTCGCACCTCACGGCCGCAATGTTGCTGGGCCTGTGGCTTCCGTCGTGGTTCCGCGGATGCCGGGAACTGCATCTGAGCAAGCCCAGGGTTCTGCCGCCGGTCCGGCGTGCGGGTGTGGTCGGGCATACCGTTCTTGCGTTCGACGACGAGCTCATGGTGTGGGACGGAATCCGGATTTCAACGCCCGCCCGGACCTGGCTGGACCTTGCCCGCATCCTGCCGCTGACGGACCTCGTCGCGGTCGGCGACCAACTGGTGCGGCAGCCCCGCCCTGAGCTGGAGGGCCGCACGGAGCCGTGGGCGACCCTTCCCCATCTGGCGGCGATGCTCCGCCGGCACCCGACTCTCAAGTGAATCGTGAAAGCACGCCAGGCGCTGGAGCTTATCCGGCCGGGCTCCGACTCCGCACCGGAAACGTTCCTGCGCCTGGCGTTGACGGCGGCCTGACTGCCGGAGCCCGAACTGCAGCTCCGGATTGTGCCGGGCGACCGCTACTCGCCCGCTGCGGACCTCGGTTACCGGAGG
>DATITT010000106.1:0-1806 GCA_035467435.1 Arthrobacter sp.
GACGTCGTCATCGTTTCTCCTCCATCAAACCGGGTCCGGCGTGTGGCCGGCAGGATGGCCGGCCTCAAGGTAAGTCACCAGGTCCGCAATCGAGACCAGCGGGCAGCCGTGCTCGAGGGCGAAGCCCCTAAGTCCGTCCAGCCTCATCATTTCTCCGTTGTCGTACACCACTTCGGCGATTACGCCCACGGGATCGAGTCCGGCCAGCTGGCACAGTTCCACGGCCGCTTCGGTGTGGCCGGGACGCTCCCGCACTCCCCCCTTAACGGCCCGGAGCGGAAAAACATGCCCGGGACGGGTCAGCGCCGCCGGCTGGCTCCCGGGATCGGCCAGAATCCGGGCGGTCAGGGCCCGGTCCGTGGCTGAGATTCCGGTGCTGACGCCCACCGCCGCGTCGCAGGACACCGTGTAGGCGGTGCCCTTGGCATCCTCATTGATTTCGACCATCGGCGGCAGCGCGAGAGCGTCGGCACGGCCGGCGTCGAGCGGTACGCAGATCACACCGGAGCTGTACCGGATGGTCCAGCCCATCAGGGCCGGCGTGGCGTGCTGTGCGGCGAAGATGATGTCGCCTTCGTTTTCGCGGTCCTCGTCGTCGACCACCAGGACAGGGCGTCCGGCGGCCATGGCGCGGATCGCGTCCTCGATCGGGTCCAGTCCGGCCGGCGGGATGACCGGCGCGGGGGCAAGCTCCGCCGGCAGGGCAACGTCGGCGGGCTCAGTGAGAAGAGGCTGCTGGACAGTGATGTCCTTGACGTTGTTCACGCTGTTGCCCCCTCCGCGCGTACTGCTGCTCCCCCGGCTGCCGCACCTGTAAAGGCGAGCAGACGCTCAGTGTACTTCGCCAGGACGTCCACTTCGAGGTTCACGTGACGGCCGGGGGCTTTCGCGCCCAGTCCGGTGTCCGCCAGCGTGGTGGGGATCAGCCCCACTTCAAACCACGGCGCCGGTTCAGCGGCCGGGCTCACGGCGGTCACCGTCAGCGAAACGCCGTCGACGGCGATGGACCCCTTCTCGGCGATGTAGCGCGCAAGCCCGGCGGGAACCCCGAAGCGGAGCCGGTCCCAGTTTCCCAGCTCCTCGCGCTCCAGCAGCTCCCCGACGCCGTCGACGTGGCCCTGGACGACGTGCCCGTCGAGCCGGCCACCGGCCGGAACGCAGCGCTCCAGGTTGACGGGATCCCCGGCGGCGAGTTCGCCGATGGTGCTGCGCGTCAGGGTTTCGCCCATCACGTCAACACTGAACTCCTTGCCCTCGATCTCCGTGGCCGTGAGGCAGACGCCGTTGACGGCGATGGAGCCGCCGAGCGCGAGTCCCTCGGTGCTGCCGGGTGCGTGGAGCCGGACGGTGGCGCTGATGTCGCCGTTGCGGTCAACGGACAACACCTTCCCCTGCTCGGCAATAATTCCGGTGAACATCAGTTGCCTCCTGCGGCGGTGTCCGCGACTGTGCGGAACGGGGTTGAATCGGCTGAAGTGCTGGTGGCGGCTGGCACGGGTGCCAGCGCGCTGGTTGTCGGGGTGCTGGTTGTCGGGGCGCTGTTCGTCAGGGCGCCGTTCGTCGGGGCGCTGGTTGTCAGGGCGCTGGTTGTCAGGGCGGGGCGCAGGTGCAGCCGCAGGTCGCGGCCGAGCTGCTGGACCGCCCCGCCGGAGGCAGGATCCCATTCCCACCGCTGGGCGTCGGCCAGGGTGGTGATGCCGAGGTCCTCCAGGGCCGGGGTTCCGGAGCCGAGAAGCGTCGGGGCCAGGTAGACGATGAGTTCGTCCACGAGACCGGCGGCGAGGAAGGCACTCAGAATCCGGGAGC
>DATITT010000107.1:0-3802 GCA_035467435.1 Arthrobacter sp.
CTACACCGTGCCGCTGCCGACCCCCGGCGAAACCAAGCGCGCCATCATGGACACCTACACCAAGGAGCACTCGGCCGAGTACCAGGCCCAGGCGTGGATCGACCTGGCGCGCAAGCTCCACGGCGAGCACCCGGAGGTCACGGACCCGGCCAACGTGGAGTCCGTGCTGATCAAGACCAGCCACCACACGCACTACGTGATCGGCTCCGGCGCCAACGATCCGCAGAAGTACAGCCCCACGGCCAGCCGCGAGACACTGGACCACTCCATCCCGTACATCTTCACGGTCGCCCTGCAGGACGGCGCCTGGCACCACGTCGATTCCTACGCCCCGGACCGCGCCGCGCGCCCGGACACCGTGGAACTGTGGCACAAGGTCACTACCGTCGAGGACGCGGAATGGACCCGCCGCTACCACTCCCTGGACATTGCGGAGAAGGCCTTCGGCGGCACCGTTGTTATCACGCTCAAGGACGGCACTGTCATCACCGACCAGATCGCCGTCGCCGACGCCCACCCGCTGGGTGCCCGGCCGTTCGCACGGGAACAGTACGTCAACAAGTTCCGTACCCTCGCCGCCGGTCTCGTCGCCGAAGAGGAAATCGAACGCTTCCTGGCCGCCGCCGCCCGCCTGCCCGAGCTGGCCGCCGGTGAGCTGGACCAGCTCAACATCCAGGCCGCCGACGGAGTGATCGACCTGGCCGCCGCACCGAAGGGACTCTTCTAAATGCTGTACTCCAAGGTCACGCCAGAGCAGAAACGGGTCCGCCTCCGCGAGCTCCTGACCTCCGGGACGATCCAGCAGTTCCCGGGCGCGTTCAACCCGCTCTCGGCCCGGCTGATCGAGGAAAAGGGCTTCGCCGGGGTTTACATTTCCGGCGCCGTCCTGGCCAATGACCTGGGCCTGCCGGACATCGGGCTGACCACGCTCACCGAGGTGGCCACCCGTGCCGGGCAGATTGCCCGGATGACCGACCTGCCCAGCATCGTTGATGCGGACACCGGCTTCGGTGAGCCGATGAACGTGGCCCGCTCGGTCCAGGAACTCGAGAACGCCGGGCTCGCCGGCCTGCACATCGAGGACCAGTTCAACCCGAAGCGCTGCGGCCACCTCGACGGCAAAAACGTGGTGGACCTGGACACGGCCACCAAGCGCATCCGCGCGGCGGCCGACGCCCGGCGTGACCCGAACTTCCTGATCATGGCGCGGACCGACATCCGTGCCACGGACGGCCTGGCGGCCACGCAGGACCGGGCCCGGGCTCTCGTGGAGGCCGGGGCGGACGCCATCTTCCCGGAGGCCATGAAGGACCTCAGCGAATTCCAGGCGATCCGGGACGCCGTCGACGTGCCGATCCTGGCCAACATGACCGAGTTCGGCCAGAGCGCCCTGTTCACGGTGGAGCAGCTCGCCGGCGTCGGCGTCAACATGATCATCTACCCGGTGACCCTGCTCCGTAGTGCCATGGGCGCTGCGGAGCGTACGCTGGAAGCGATCAAGGCTGACGGTACCCAGGAGGCCCAGGTCGGGAACATGCTGACCCGGGCGCGTCTGTATGACCTCGTGGACTACGAGGCGTACAACAGCTTCGATACCGGGGTCTTCAATTTCCAGATCCCGGGCCAGTAAGCCCCGCATCCGACTTCCGGCTCCGGCCGGTTCAACAGGCGACAGGAACAAAGGAGTTTCAGCATGGCTGAACAAGAGATCAAAAAGGGCCTCGCCGGCGTCGTGGTGGATTACACCGCGGTCTCCAAGGTGAACTCTGACACCAATTCACTGCTGTACCGCGGCTACCCCGTCCAGGAGCTGGCCGCCAAGTGCAGCTTCGAGGAAGTCGCCTACCTGCTCTGGAACGGCGAACTGCCGACCCCGGAGCAGCTGGCGGAGTTCACGGCCCGGGAACGCGCCGGCCGCCGGCTGGACCCCGTGGTCAAGCAGGTCATCGACGCGCTGCCGACCACCTCGCATCCGATGGACGTCTGCCGCACGGCGGCCTCCGTGATGGGCGCCCGTCACCCGCTCGCCGAGGACTCGTCCCGCGAGGCCAACATGGCCAAGGCGGTGGACCTGTTCGCCGCGATGCCTGCAGTGGTGTCCTACGACCAGCGCCGGCGCCACGGCGAGGAGCCGGTGGAGCCCCGCGACGACCTGGACTACTCCGCCAACTTCCTCTGGATGGCCTTCGGCGAGGAGCCGGTCCAGGAGGTCGTCGAGGCGTTCAACGTCTCGATGATCCTGTACGCCGAGCACTCCTTCAACGCCTCCACGTTCACGGCCCGCGTGATCACCTCGACGCTCTCGGACCTGCATTCGGCCGTGACCGGGGCGATCGGGGCGCTCAAGGGCCCGCTGCACGGCGGCGCGAACGAGGCCGTTATGCACACCTTCGATGAGATCGGCATCCGTCCGGAGGAATCGCTGGACGAGGCCGCCACCCGCGCGAAGGCGTGGATGGAGGATGCCCTGGCGCAGAAGAAGAAGGTCATGGGCTTCGGGCACCGCGTCTACAAGCACGGCGACTCCCGGGTGCCCACCATGAAGGCGGCCCTGGACAAGATGATCGCGTACTACGGCAGGCCGGAACTGCTGGGGCTGTACAACGGACTCGAGTCGGCGATGGACGAGGCCAAGGCCATCAAGCCCAACCTCGACTACCCGGCCGGTCCCACGTACCACCTGATGGGCTTCGACACCCCGACCTTCACTCCCCTGTTCGTCGCCAGCCGCATCACCGGCTGGACCGCGCACATTATGGAACAGCTGGATTCGAATTCCCTGATCCGCCCGCTGAGCGAGTACAACGGCGTCGAGGAACGGCACCTGGCCTGACCCCGCTTCCTGCAGCACGTACGACGGCGGGCCGGTCACCTCTGGGAGGTGGCCGGCCCGCTTGTCGTTGGTTGCTAGTCCTGCATCTCCAGGCTGAGGATCATGCCCTTGAGCTTCCGGTACTCCGGTGTCAGCATGTAGTCCCTGGCTTCGGCCATCGAGTTGAAGATGGGGTCATCGTGCCTGGGGCTCTGGGCCGCCCGGTCCGCAAAGGACAGTGTGCCCTGGGGCGCACCGGCGACGAAGGAGTACATCAGGCAAGTGTCCTTCAGCTGTCCGCTCACGTTATCGACCAGTCCGATCTGGTAATCGAACTCACCGCCGTCGGCCCGCATGTCCAGGACGCGGTAGGAGAACCGCACGCCGGCTGCCGTGGCCCATGGATTGTCCAGGGCGGGCGCTGTGTCCAGCTCCGTCATCGTGTAGGGGCCGGAACCGCACGCGCCGCCAACCCCGCCGGCGGCACCGTGATAGAGCTCCGCCACCTGCATCCTGGCCTCGTTGAAGACGATGATGCGGGCTCCCGGATAGTCGACGGGCCGGACCGTGGACTCCTCCACCGTCCAGCCGTCGGGCAGATCGAATGAGGCTCCGGCCGAGGCGCTGACGTAGCGCCCGGTCGTGGGCCCGGCGACGGTTCCCTCCGTGGCCGGGGACGTGGCCGGGGACGTTGGCTGGACGGTCGGCTGCACGCTGGGCTGGACGCTCTGCTGGACGCTTGGCTGGACGCTGGGGCTCGCCGAAGGTGTCCTGCCCGGTTCCGTCGTCAGCGACGCCGACGCGGTGGGAGCCGTCACGACACCGGCCGGCGCCGGAGCCGGATTGCCCACTACCAGCACCCCGGCCGTCACCGCGGCCGCGGCGACGGCGGCGATCCCGGCCACCCACGGCCACCGGCGTCGGGGGGCTGCAGGAGCGGCGGAATCTTGGGGCGCTCCGTCGTCGCTGAAGGCGTCCGGTCCCGTGTTG
>DATITT010000108.1:0-7741 GCA_035467435.1 Arthrobacter sp.
TACCCGTTGGTGTCCATCGAGGACCCGCTGGACGAGAACGACTGGGAGGGCTGGAAGACCCTCACCGACGCCATCGGCGACAAGGTCCAGATCGTGGGCGACGATATCTTCGTCACGAACCCGGAGCGCCTGCAGACCGGCATCGATTCGCAGACCGCCAACTCGCTGCTGGTCAAGGTCAACCAGATCGGTTCCCTGACCGAAACCCTGGACGCCGTCTCCCTCGCCCAGCGCGCGGGTTACACCACCATCACCTCGCACCGCTCCGGCGAAACCGAGGACACCACGATCGCTGACATCGCCGTTGCCACCAACGCGGGCCAGATCAAGACCGGTGCCCCGGCCCGTTCCGAGCGCGTTGCCAAGTACAACCAGCTGCTGCGCATCGAAGAGGAACTCGACGACGCCGCACGCTACGCCGGCCGGAGCGCCTTCCCGCGTTTCAAGG
The DNA here is from genome assembly GCA_035467435.1 of Arthrobacter sp. Classification (GTDB taxonomy): domain Bacteria; phylum Actinomycetota; class Actinomycetes; order Actinomycetales; family Micrococcaceae; genus Arthrobacter. The sequence goes on from DATITT010000108.1 coordinate 449, forward strand.
GCTAGTAACCGCAGTATCAGCGAACCGGTGGCTATGGTTGAAAGACCATGGCCACCGGTTCCTTTTTGGCACGTCTTTATTGGCACCGTCAGTGGCGCCGCGCGGCCGGCTCCATGTCGGTGCCCGGCCCGGGCCACGGGGATCAGCACTGAACGCAGCAAGCCGGGGGAGAACCTGGCATTACAGGAGTGACATGGCTACCCGCCGACCCAAGGTTCCCCGGGCCACGCCTGCGGCCCCGAAGTCTCCGGACACCGGCGACGGCGGCGACGTCATCCAGGCTGATTTCGGCGGTTCCCGCGGTGCCCAGGCCCACGCAGCCGGCGGCGCCGCCCCCGTCCCGCGCACTCCCGGCAGGGCGACCGGCCAGCACGCCGGCACCGCCGCCGCCTCCGCCCGGCCGGGCGGATCTGCGTCGGCCGCGCCTCCCAAGACCGCGACTCACAAGGCCGCAGCCCCCAAGAACGCAGCCCCGCCGAAGCCCGGCACCGCCACTCAGGGCACAAACAAGCCCGGCACGGGCAAGCAGGGCACCGACAAGCTGGGCACGGCCAAGCTGGGCACGGACAAGCCGGGCACGGGCAAGCTAACCACGGGCAAGCACGGCACGGCCGGACCGTCCAGGAACGGCGACGCGCCGGCCGCGGAGAACCTCGACCCGATCCCCGCCAAGGCCTTCTCCGGCCGCATGCTGGCGCTGTTCGTCGTCATGATTGCCATCACCATCATGCTGGCGCCCACGGTCAAGATCTTTTTCGAAAAGCGGGCGGAAATCGCCGCCCTTCAAGCGGACATCTCCGACAAACAATCCCAGCAAGACGAGCTCAGGCGCCAGGTCTCCCGGTGGCAGGATCCGAACTACGTGAAACAACAGGCCCGGGACCGCATTAACATGGTTATGCCCGGCGAGACGGGCTACTGGGTCTTCGGCAGCGATCTTCCTGCCGGTTCCTCCAGTGGCGCGGCCGGTGCAGGATCAGCACAAGACCCGGCCGAGCTGCCCTGGGTTGACTCCCTCTGGGACTCCATCCGGCGCTCGGCAACAGACTAGAAGCGGCGCCCGCCGCAGGATTGTCCGTCGGACAAACCAGACAGGGCAGGAAGGTGCCGCCCCCGTGGACCAGAACCGAGTGGACGAGACCCCCACGGCAGTGGACCCGAGCGCAGGGAACCCGGATACCCCGGAGGCGGCCCGCTCCCTCGCCGAATCCCGCCGGCCCTCGCCGCGCGACCTCGACGTCCTGAGCCGGCAGCTGGGGCGCCCGGTGCGTGACGTCGTCGAAATCCCGGCCCGCTGCGTCTGCGGCAACCCGCTGGTGGCGGCCACCTCCCCGCGGCTGAGCAACGGCACGCCCTTCCCCACGACCTTCTACCTCACGCACCCGGTCATCACGTCCGCGGTGTCGCGGCTTGAGGCGGCCGGCCTGATGAACGAGATGAACGACCGGCTCGTCGGAGACGAGGCCCTCGCCGCCGACTACCGCGCCGCCCACGAGGCCTATCTGGCGTCCCGCGCGGAGATCGGGGTCAGGTCCGGGATCGGCTCCGTGCCCGAAATCGACGGCATCTCCGCCGGCGGAATGCCCACCCGCGTCAAGTGCCTGCACGTCCTGGTGGGCCCTTCACTAGCCGCCGGACCGGGTGTGAACCCTCTCGGCGACGAGGCGATCGCAGCCATCGGTGAATGGTGGACCACGGACCGGTGCTACTGCGACGGCGCCTGGGACACCGGCGGGGAGGCCCCCTCACAGGACCTCAGCAGGCACGGACCGCAGGGACTTCCGGAGATTGTGGGACGGCCGGCCCCCGTCCGGAAACCGCGTACCGAAACCCCCGGCAACAGCTCTGGCGCCGGCTCTGCCGGAACCCCCGGCACCAGCGGGGCCGGGCAGTGACCCGCGTCGCCGCCGTCGACTGCGGCACCAACTCGATCCGCCTGCTCATCGCCGATCTGGACATGGACGGCGCGGCGCCCCGGCTGAAGGACATTGTGCGCGAAATGCGCGTCGTCCGGCTTGGCCAGGGCGTGGACGCCACCGGCGAGCTCGCCCAGGAGGCCCTGGACCGGACCTTCGCCGCCGCTGCCGACTACGCCGGGCAGATCCACCGGCACGGGGCCACCAAGGTGCGTTTCGTCGCGACCTCCGCCACCCGCGACGCCCGCAACCGGCTGGTCTTCGTGGACGGTATCCGCGAGCTCCTCGGCGTCGAACCCGAGGTCATCACCGGGGACGAGGAAGCCGCCCTGTCCTTCGCCGGCGCCAGCAGCGTGCTGCCCTCCCGCGGCGCGGACCCTGTCCTCGTGGTGGACCTCGGCGGCGGCAGCACGGAGTTCGTGCTGGGCAACGCCGACGGCGTCATCGCCGCCAAATCGGTCGACATCGGCTGTGTCCGGATGACCGAACGCCACCTGCGCAGCGACCCGCCCACGGCAGAGCAGATCTCCGCCGCGGAGGCCGACGTCGACGCTGCCCTTGAGGTGGCGGCACGGACGGTCCCGCTGGACCGCAGCGCCGCCGTCGTCGGGGTCGCGGGTTCCGTCACCACCATCACGGCCCATGCGCTCGCGCTGCCGGAGTACTCCGCCGCAGCAATCCACGGCTCTGAACTGTCCCTGGACGCCGTGCGCCGCGCCTGCACGGAACTGCTGGAGATGTCCCACGCCGAGCGCGCCGCCCTGCCCTACATGCACCCGGGCCGGGTCGACGTGATCGGAGCCGGCGCCCTCGTCTGGCGGCGCGTCCTTGAACGGCTGGCCGAGGTGACCGACCACAGGGTCGCGTCGGCCGTCACCAGCGAACACGATATTCTTGACGGAATTGCCTTGAGTATCGGCTAGGCCGCCGGCCGGCCGGACCGTGTTTCCGCCGGACGCCCCGGCAGCCGGCGCCCGGTACGCGCAGCCCTGCACAGACCCCTCCCGGCACTTCCCAGCGCCACGACAACTCCAGCGCCACCATAGCCACAGCGCCAGCAGCTGTCCCGCCGATAGGACCCGAATGACCAGAGAAACAGCCCGGCGCCGCCGGACCGCCTCCGCGTTGATGGCCTTGGCCCTTGCAGGCAGCACTCTGACGGCCGCCCTGACCTCAGCCCCCGCCGCGCACGCCGACACCTGGCGCGACAAGGAGTACTGGCTCGCCGAATCCGGCATCACCAAGGCCTGGGAGGTCTCCAAGGGCGCAGACGTCAAGGTCGCCGTGATCGACAGCGGCGTGGACGGTGGGCACCCTGACCTGGCCGGCGTGCTGGCCGGCGGCGTCGACGTCTCCGGCGCCGGGAGCCCGGACGGGCAGAAGGGCATCGGCGCGAAGCCCGAGCACGGGACCCTGGTAGCCACCATGCTGGCGGGCCGCGGCCACCAGCCCGCCGATTCAACAGCCACGCCCAGCCCCAGCGCCGACGAGTCCCTCGCGCCGGATGGAATTGTCGGGGTGGCCCCCGAAGCGCAGCTGCTGTCCGTCTCCACCTGGCTCGGATCCCCGAACCCCGGCGGCAAGACCGACCAGGACCAGATACCGCAGGCCGTCCGCTGGGCCGTCGACAACGGAGCCCGCGTCATCAACATCTCGCTGGGCAGCACCTCGCCGGAATGGCCGCAAAGCTGGGATGCGGCCTTCCTGTACGCCGAGCAGAAGGACGTGGTGATCGTCGCCGCCGCGGGCAACCGCGGGGGAGGCAATGTCCAGGTCGGGGCCCCGGCCACCATCCCCGGGGTGCTGACCGTCGCCGGGCTGGACCGCAACGGAACCGCCAGCATCGATTCCTCATCCCAGGGCATCAGCATCGGCGTCGCGGCCCCTGCGGAGAACCTGATCGGGGGCCTGCCCGGCGGCGGCTACGCGGAATGGGCCGGCACCTCCGGCGCCACCCCCATCGTGGCCGGTGTCGCGGCCCTGATCCGCTCCCATTGGCCGGAAATGACGGCCAACCAGGTCATCCACCGGATCGTCAGCACCGCGAAGGACGCCGGGGCCCCGGGGAAGGACCCGCTGTACGGCTTCGGGATCCTCGACGCCGAGGCGGCCCTGAAGGCCGACGTACCGGAAACCCGGGTCAATCCGCTGGGCTCGATCTCCGACTGGATCCGGGTCCACCGGCGGGGAAACCTGGCCACCTCGCCGGCCGCGCCTTCGGCGGTCCCCTCCAGCGCGGCCCCCACCCTCCCGGAGGCCACCGTCCCGGTAGCTGCGCCCCCGTCCGGGCTGGACGCCGTGGTGCCGGCGTTCGTGGTGCTGGGCTTCGGCGGACTGATCCTGTGCATCGTGGGAGCTGCTGTCTTCCAGCTCCGGCGTGCCATGCGGCCTGCCCCACCCGGAGGCCCCGAGAACCCGTCAACCCCGGACACCGGCGTGCTTGATTCGGCGGATTCCAGCGGGAATCCATAGTTAGTGAAGATTTTCACAAAGTACGGTATTCTTGGGGAATGGCATCCTCACCTCAGCTCCAGGACCGTCCCAGGGTACTCGTCGTCGGCGGCGGGTACGTCGGCCTGTACGTAGCCCTCAAACTGCAGAAGAAGATCGCGAATGCCGGTGGCATCGTCACCGTTGTTGATCCCCTGCCTTACATGACCTACCAGCCCTTCCTCCCCGAAGTTGCCGGCGGCAACATCGAGGCACGGCACGCCGTCGTCTCGCACCGCCAGCACCTCAAGCAGACCGAGCTCATCCAGGGCCGCGTCACGTCGATCGACCACGCCAACCGCACGGCTGTGGTGGCCCCGGCCGACGGCGGCGAGAACTTCGAGGTCCCCTACTTCGACGTCGTCGTGGCCGCAGGCGCCATCACCCGCACGTTCCCGATCAAGGGCCTCGCGGACAAGGGCATCGGCCTCAAGACCATCGAGGAAGCCGTTGCCCTGCGCAACAAGGTCCTCGACCGAATCGAAGCCGGTTCGCTCATGACGGACCCGGCCGAGCGCGCCCGCGCCCTGACCTTCGTTGTGGTCGGCGGCGGATTCGCCGGTATCGAGTGCATCACCGAAATGGAAGATCTCGCCCGCGCCGCGGTCAAGAACAACCCCCGCATCAAGCAGGAGGAAGTCCGCTTCGTCCTGGTTGAGGCCATGGGACGCATCATGCCCGAGGTGACCGCCAGCCAGGCTGAGTGGGTCGTCGAGCACCTGCGCAGCCGCGGCATCGAGGTCCTGCTCAACACCTCGCTGGACAGCGCCGAGGGCTCCCTGAAACTCATCAACCTCCCGGACAAGTCCGCGGCCCAGGAATTCCAGGCCGACACCCTGGTCTGGACTGCCGGTGTGCAGGCGAACCCGATGGTCCGCTCCACCGATTTCCCGCTCGAGCCGCGCGGCCGCGTCCGTGTCCTCGCGGACCTGCGCATTGCCGGCGACGAAGGCATCATCGACAACGCCTGGTCTGCCGGCGACGTTGCGGCGGTTCCGGACCTCACGGGCAGTGGCCTGCCGGACGGTACCTGCGTCCCGAACGCCCAGCATGCCCTGCGCCAGGCCAAGCTCCTCGCGAAGAACCTGTGGGCCTCCCGCTGGGACAAGCCGCTCAAGGACTACAAGCACAAAAACCTGGGTGCCGTCGCCGGCTTCGGCGAGTGGAAGGGTGTGGCCAACATCAACCTGCTGGGCCGCATCGGCCTCAAGGGCCCGCTGGCCTGGCTGGCACACCGTGGCTACCACGGCATGGCCATGCCGACCGTGGAACGCAAGATCCGCGTTATCTTCGGCTGGATCCTGGCGTTCTTCATGGGCCGCGACACCACCCAGCTGATCGACCTGGACAACCCGCGCGGCGCCTTCGTGGCCGCTGCGACGCCGGCTCCCAAGCCGGCGGCCGCCGTTCCCGCCGCTCCCGCTGCTGAGAAGCCGGCGGCAGTGGCCGGCAAGACGGCGACCAAGGAAGCTGTCTCGGCCGACTCCAAGTAGCCTGCAGCAACCGTTCGACGGCGGCCGTTCCCCTTGCGGGGGAGCGGCCGCCGTCGCCGTTAAACCGCACGCCGTCGCGGCAGCCTGCCCGGGCCCGGGCAGGACCGAGCCTAGACTGGCTCCATGACCGCTGAAAAAGACCTCCACACCCTGCTGGCCACCATGCACCCGGAACTCCGGGAGGGCGAGTTCGTCTACGTGCTCTGGCCCAACGGCCGCCCCCTGGCCGGGGCGATCGCGGCCGCCGTCCGTGAAACGGAAGGGCTGACGGTCGTACTCCCGCGGGGCGAAGCCGACAGCCTCGGCCTGTCCTATGACTTTGTCGGCGCCTGGATCACGCTCCAGGTGCACTCCTCCCTTGAGGCCATCGGCCTGACGGCGGCGGTCAGCGCCGCCCTGACCGAGGCCAAGATCAGCTGCAATGTCCTGGCCGGCTTCCACCACGACCACGTCCTGGTCCCGGTGGCGGACGCTGACCGTGCGCTCGAGGTGCTCCACGAGCTGGTCGCCGCCAGCGGGGAGCACAAGCCCGCCCCGGAGCTGGTGCTGCGCAGCGAACAGCCCGCGGACCGGCCCGCCATCCTCGCCCTCACCGCCGCGGCCTTTGCCGTCTCCCCGGTCACCGGGCTCCCCGTCGAGGGCGAGCCCGAAGAAGTCCCGCTCCTGGGGGCGCTCTTCGACTGCGAGGAATACCTGCCGGAGTTCAGCATCGTCGCGGAGCTCGACGGCGGAATCGTCGGGCATGTCATCAGCACCCGCGGCTGGGCGGGGGAGCTGGAGCTCCTCGGCCTGGGCCCGATCGGGGTGGTCCCGCGGTTGCAGCGCCACGGCATCGGCAGCGCGCTCATGAAGGAAACCATTGCCAGGGCCAACGCCGCGGGGGAGCGGGGCATTGCGCTGCTGGGCGATCCGGAGTACTACTCGCGCTTCGGCTTCGTGGCATCGACCTCCCTCGGCGTGGAAGCCCCCGATCCGGCCTGGGGCGGGCATTTCCAGCTGCTGCCGCTGGCCGTCTGGCCGGGCGGCGTCAGCGGGACCTTCCGCTTCGCCGAGCCGTTCGGCATCACCTCGCCGGGGCACGGACGGGATACCATGGACCGGGCGCCCCAGTAGCCCAATTGGCAGAGGCAGCGGACTTAAAATCCGCGTGTTGTGGGTTCGAGTCCCACCTGGGGCACACGTCGCGGCGCCCGCCGATCCGGCCGGCAGATTTCCTCTATGCAACGAGTGTTATAAGGATGTGACCGTAGTCACTTTGGATCGGGCCGGAATTGCACTAGCTTGAAGTAAATCAGGAACACCTGATCATTCGCATCAAAGGCCGTTCGCACCTTTAGATCGAGGAGATTGTAAATGACTTCACTCCCCCAGGTGGCGCCCCGCATCGCTAAGCT
>DATITT010000109.1:0-2162 GCA_035467435.1 Arthrobacter sp.
AGCCGCGGCGTGGGCCGCCGTGCTGCTCATCCCGGGACGCTCCCCGCTGTGGCTGCTGGCCGGGCTGGTGGTGGTCCTCGCCATCGGCGGCCCTGGTTCCATGATCGGCTTCGACTTTGCCCGCACCTTTAACCCCGCCCACCGGATCGGCACCGCGACCGGGATTGTGAACGTGGGCGGCTTTATCGCCTCCCTCATCGCCATCTACCTGATCGGCCTGGTCCTTGACGTGCTGTATGCCACCGGGTTCTCCCAGGGCGAGCTGTACGGGCTGGACCCGTTCCGGATCGCCCTGAGCGTGCAGTTCCTGCTGCTGGCCGGAGGGGCAGGGGCCATCGTTGTCATCCGCCGGAAGGTGCGGAAGCAGATGGCGGACCAGGGCGTCCAGGTGCCGCCGCTGCTGGCGGCCCTCGCCGAACAGCGCCGGCGCAGTGCAGAGCGGCGCCGCACGTCCTGACTGCGGGGACCTGGCCAGGTCTCGCGCCGTGGTCCCCCCGGGTTGTCCACATAGGACACGCCGGCACTAACGGTGGCCCGCGCGGGCCGCGAAGCTGGCTTCATGACAGCTCCCGATCACCTGAGAATCACCGGCCCGGAGGACATCCTCGGGTTCATCCCGCATTCCTTGGGCTACTGGCCGGCCCGCAGCCTCGTGGCCATGACCATGCAGGGCAAACGGCTCGGAGCCACGCTGCGGGTGGACCTTCCCGGCGGCGGCGGCAGCCCTGACTGGTCCGGCTCTCCCGGGCCCGTAGGCTTTTCCCGTTCCGTGGCGTCCTACCTGGAGGCCGACGCCGAGGCGGACGGCTCGTTGCTGGCCCTCTTCACCGACACCGACGGGGACGGCGCGCCCTGGGCTGAACTCCTGGCGGCGCTGGAGAGAGCGCTGGCCGGTGCCGGCATGCCCGTGCGGGACGCCTGGCTCGTCGGCTCCGACTACTGGCGCAATGCCTACTGCCTGGACCCGTCGTGCTGCGCACCGCCCGGGCGTCCCGTGGAGGAGATCAGGAACAGCAGGCTCAGCGCCGAGATGGTCTACCGCGGCAGCACCGTGGGAGCGGCTCCCGGCGCTGCCTTGCCCACGCCGCCGCCCGGCGAGCCGGATCCCGCCATAGTGGAGGCCCAGCAGGAGTGGGCACAACTGTTCGCCGCCCACAAGCGGGACAGGCTCCAGTTCGGCCAGGTCCTGGACGTGTGGGGACGGGTGCTGCAGGACCACGCGCCGAACCTGTCAACGGCGCTCAGTGGCTATCTGCGCGCTTCCCTGTGCGTTCCGTCCTGGCGCGACGCGGTGCTGGTGATGGCGGCTGCCGGGCCGGAGGCCGCTGAGCGCGGGGCCGAGGACTTTGGTGTGTTCGACGACGGGGCACCGGAGCCCGGACGGGGCGGTTGCCTTCCTGCCGCCGCTCCAACGACGCGGCCACTCGCTCCGCTGCCGCCGCTGGAAGGCTTCCCGCCCCGCGGCCGGGGTCCCGGTGGTGGGGGCGGCGGGGGAGGGAACCCCAGGGGAGAGGGCCCCAGGAGAAAGGGCGGCGTGCGAGGGAACCCCCGGGGAGAGGGCCCCAAGAGAAAGGGCGGCGGGGCAGGAAACCCCAGGGACGAGGGCGGCGGGCGAGGGGGCGGCGGCCGTGGTGCAGGTCATGTGCCGCCGGAGGTTCCCGGGTACGGTGAGGTCCTGCTGGGGCTGGCGCCCCCGCTGCCGGACTGGGCCTTGATGGCACGCCTGGACCGGGTGCTGGAGCAGCTGGGCGCCGCGGGCGGTGAGGCGGGAGCCGCTGCGTTGACCGGGCGGGGCTGGATTGAGTGGTGCCGCGGCAAAGGATCCTACGCCGATGCGTTGTTCCGCCGCGCGGACCAGGAGGTTCCCGGCTACCGGCTGGCGGAACTGCTGGCCGAACTGGTCCGGCGCGGGACCCTCTGCGGCTGGGCGGCCAGGAGGGAGACGGCCTGGCAGCGGTTCGAGACGGACGTTGCCTGACACCAAACCAGCGCCGGGACGGGGCGCCGGGCCGAGGGGGCGCCGCCGCTGAGGGAAGACGGGCCGCGGCGATACCGCCGGTATCGCAGGCACACGCCCCGCGTCGGTCCCGATTGAGAAAACCGTGAGACAATGGATGCCGAGACCCGGTTGGGTCCGTGTATTAAGTGCTTGTAGTGAACCG
>DATITT010000110.1:0-1869 GCA_035467435.1 Arthrobacter sp.
GGCTGAACTCGGCGAGCTGGCCTGGGCGCGGCAGCTCAAGTCCGGTATTGACGCAGTGCTGGAGGCCGCGGACACACTCCGGGAAACGCGAAACCTCCAGAGGACGGGAAACAGATGAGCGGCTTCGCGGAAGAGATCACGACGGCCGAGCTGGCCTCCGGAGTCCGCGTCCCGCTCATCGGTCTGGGAACCTGGCCCCTGACGGGCGAGGATGCCACAGCCGCGGTGACACAGGCCATCGGAAGCGGGTACCGGCATATCGACACGGCCGAGAACTACGCCAACGAGACTGCCGTGGGGGAGGGTATCCGCCGCAGCGGGATCGAGCGCAACGAACTGTTCCTCACCACCAAGTTCAATACCGAATGGCACAGCCGACAGGGAGTACGTGATGCCTTCGGCCACGCCGTGAAGCGGCTCGGCACGGACTACCTGGACCTGTTCCTGGTGCACTGGCCCAACCCGGCCCAAGGAAAATTCGTCGAGGCCTGCGAGGGCCTTCAACAGCTAGCGGACGAGGGCCCCATCCGGGCGTGGGGAGTGTCCAACTTCAAGCCCGCCCATCTGCAGCTCGTGCAGGCCGCCGGGCTGGACGTCCCGCTGAACCAAGTGCAAATCGACCCCGAGCACGGCCAGCCCGGGCCGCTCGCATACCACCGTGACCACGGGATACTGACCGCCGCCTACAGCCCACTCGGCCGCAACGGTGCCTTCCTCAGCCACCCCGCCGTGAGCGGCCCGGCCCGGGTCCTCGGTAAGACACCCGCCCAGATTGTCCTGCGCTGGCACGTTCAGCACGGCCGTGTCGCAATCCCTAAGTCCGCGAACTATCAACGCCAGCGCGAAAACCTGGACGTTTTCAACTTCGCCCTGACCCAGGAACAGCTCGAGGCAATTGACGCGCTCGAAACCGGGGCGCCGCCGCGCCTGGACTCCGACACCTACTTCCACTGAAAGAGAAACAAGATGGCTACCCCCCGAGACACCGAACGCGAACGTCCCACCCTGGACTGTGATGTCCTGGTCATCGGCTCCGGCGCCGGCGGCCTGTCCGCCGCCGTCACCGCCGCCTACCACGGGCTGAAAGTCGTCGTCGTTGAAAAGGCCAATGTGTGCGGCGGTGCCACCTCATGGTCCGGCGGCTGGGCCTGGACCCCCGGAAATCCGCTGGCCAAGGCCGCCGGCGTCAACGAGGACCGTGAACTCTTCCGCACCTACCTGCGCCACCGCCTCGGCAGGAGGTACAACGAGAACAAGGTCGACGCCTTCCTTGAGGCGGCCCCGCACATGGTCGGCTTCTTCCAGGACAAAACCAGCCTCCAATTCGTTCCCGGGACAAAAATCAAGGACATCTACGGCAGCACGCCCGGTGCCGGCAGCGGCCACCGCTCCGTCGGGCCCAAACCGTTCAACGCCCGCAGAATCAAGCCCGAGCTCCGCGCGAAAATGCGCCACCAGCTCTACGAAACATCATTCCTGGGCATGGGCATCATGGCAGGGTCGGACCTGACCAAGTTTCTCTCCGCTTCCCAGGGCAACATCCAGGGCCTGTTCCACGCCGCCTGGCGGGTGGGGTTCCACATGCTTGATCTCCTCACCCACCGGAGGAACATGCAGCTCGTCAACGGAACTGCGCTCACCGGCCGGCTGCTGAAGTCCGCCGACGACTTGGGGGTGGACATCCGCGTCTCCACCCCAGCCAAGCACCTGGTCACCGACGAGTCCGGCAAGGTGACCGGCGCCGTCGTTAGCTCCCCGGAGGGCGAGCTGCGCATCAACGCCCGGCGCGGCGTCGTCCTGGCCGCCGGCGGGTTCCCCAACGACGTCGGACGCCGCAAGGAGCTGTTCCCGAAGACCCCGACGGGCCAC
>DATITT010000111.1:0-5189 GCA_035467435.1 Arthrobacter sp.
TCGTCGTCCACCAGGATGTCCCGGCGCCGCATCCGCGCCTCAAGCTCCTCAACCTCGAGGAGGAGCGCCCGGTTGCGGTGGAAGAATTTGTGGTGGGTCTGCCAGTCGCCCTCGACCAGGGCGTGCCGGATGAACAGCTCCCGGCACAGCTCCGGATCCACCGTGCCGTAGTTGATCCGGCGGCTCGGGATGATGGGCACGCCGTACAGCGTGACCTTCTCATGCGCCATCACTGAGCCCATCTTCTTGGACCAGTGCGGTTCGCTGTAGCTGCGCTTGACCAGGTCCGGTGCCACCTGCTCGACCCAGAGCGGATCGAACTTCGCGGCCACCCGGGCCCAGAGCCGGCTCGTCTCCACGAGTTCCGCGGCCATAACGAACGTGGGGGACTTCTTGAACAGGGCCGAGCCCGGGAAGATCGCGAAGCGGCTGCCGCGGGCGCCGGCGTACTCGCGCTTGCGCTCATCGAGGATGCCGACGTGGCTCAGCAGGCCCGAGAGCAGGCTGATGTGGATGCCGTCATGGTGGCCCACCGGATCGGCCAGGCGTTTGTTGTCCAGGCTGATGCCGAGCGGCCGGGCCAGCTGGCGCAGCTGCGCAAACAGGTCCTGCCACTCGCGGACGCGCAGATAGTTGATGAACTCGGCGCGGCAGAGCCGTCGGAAGGCCGTGGAGGAGAGTTCCTGCTGCTTCTCCTGGAGGTAGTTCCAGAGGTTCAGGAAGCCGGTGAAGTCCGAGTTCTCGTCCCGGAAGCGCGCGTGCTTCTCCGCGGCGAGCTGCTGCTTGTCGGTTGGGCGCTCGCGCGGGTCCTGGATGGTCAGTGCGGCGGCGAGGATCATGACCTCGCGGACGCAGCCGCGCTTGCCGGATTCGACGATCATCCGGCCGAGCCTCGGGTCCACGGGAAGCTGGGCAAGCTGCTGCCCGACGGCGGTCAGCCCGCCGCCGCTTCTTCCGCTGTTCCTGCCGCTGGCCGCCTGGCGGCCCGGGCGTCCGTCACCGTCGCCCGTCTCCTCCGGCGGGCGCGCGGCACTCAGGGCGCCCAGCTCGCGCAGGAGGGTGACGCCGTCGTTGATGGCCCGGGAGTCCGGCGGCTCCACAAACGGGAACTTCTCCACGTCCTTCGGCCCGCGGGCCACGCCCATCGCGGTCATCTGCAGGATGACGGCGGCGAGGTTGGTGCGCAGGATTTCGGGATCGGTGAACGGCGGCCGGGACTCGAAGTCCTCCTCCGAGTAGAGCCGGATGGCGATGCCGTCGGAGACGCGGCCGCAGCGGCCGGAGCGCTGGTTGGCGGACGCCTGGGAGACCCGCTCGATCGGCAGGCGCTGGACCTTGGTGCGGTGCGAGTACCGCGAGATGCGGGCGGTGCCGGTGTCGACGACGTACTTGATGCCGGGAACCGTCAGGGAGGTCTCGGCGACGTTGGTGGCGAGCACGATCCTGCGCTTGCTGCCGGGATGGAAGACCTTGTGCTGTTCCTGCAGGCTCAGCCGCGCAAAGAGGGGGAGTACCTCCGTGCCGGCCAGCTTCCGGTTGGACTGGATCCTGCCGTTGAGGGCCTCGGCGGCGTCGCGGATTTCGCGTTCGCCGGAGAAGAAGATCAGAATGTCGCCGGGCGCCTCCTGCGCGAGTTCGTCGACGGCGTCGCAGACGGCGTCCAGCGGATCGCGGTCCTCTTCCAGCTCGTCGTCGGAGGCCGCAGCTGCAGCGTCGTCGGCGCCGTCACCGGCGGCCCCGCCGGCCGGCTGGGACAGCGGACGGTAACGGATCTCGACCGGATAGGTGCGCCCGGAGACCTCGATGACCGGTGACGGCTCCTCCTCGCTGCCGAAGTGCTTGGCGAAGCGCTGCGGATCGATGGTGGCCGAGGTGATGATGATCTTCAGGTCCGGCCGCTGCGGCAGGATCCGCTTGAGGTACCCGAGGATGAAGTCGATGTTGAGGCTGCGCTCATGCGCCTCGTCGATGATGATGGCGTTGTACTTGCGCAGCAGCTTGTCGCGCCGGATCTCGGCCAGCAGGATGCCGTCGGTCATGAGCTTGACCTTGGTGTTGCGGCTGACCTCCCCGGTGAAGCGGACCTGGAAACCGACTTCCTGTCCGATCTCGACGCCGAGTTCCTCCGCGATGCGCTCCGCGACCGTGCGGGCGGCGAGTCGGCGCGGCTGCGTGTGGCCGATCAGTCCGTTCTCGCCCAGACCAAGCTCGAGGCACATCTTCGGAATCTGGGTCGTCTTGCCGGAACCGGTCTCGCCGGCGATGATGGTCACCTGGTTGGCCGCGATGGCGGCCATCAGGTCCTCGCGGCGCTCGGAGACCGGCAGCTCGGCGGGGTAGGAGATATGCAGTGTCATGGCTGCACACAGTCTACGGGGAACTGTCCGTGCGGCGGTTCCGGGACGAAAGAAGTGCCCGGTCCCTGTCGGGGCCGGGCATCGGATGGTGGTGCGGGATGCAGCGTGATCGGGTCCGCCGGGGCTCAGAAGATCCGGAAGGTGTAGTTGGTGCTGGGCAGGTCCAGCGCGGACCAGTAGTTCTCCGATCGGACCGGGGGGTTGTGGCCCAGCCCGTCCTTGCGGAGTGCTGCGACGGTGGCGGCGAGGCCGACGACGATGAGGACGATGAGGGCGATTCCGATGAGTTCCATACCTCCATGGTTCTCCTGCCGGGGAGGCAAAAGAAGTGGCAGAAATGCCCAAAAACAACTAATTTCTGCCACTGTTTCTGTCAGAATAGAGTCATGATCAAATCAGTGGCGATGATCGTGGTTCCCAACTTCTCGATCTTCGAGTTCGGGACCGCGTTTGAGGTCTTTGGTGTGGACCGGTCCGACCGGGGGACCGGCGTGCCGGCCTTCGATTTCCGGGTCTGCACCCCCGCCCCGGGCGACGTCCCGATGGAGTCCGGGCTGTCAATGCACGTTGGCCTCGGGCTCGACGCCGCGGCAGACGCGGACCTGGTCATCATGACTCCTTTCGGCCGGGACGAGGACCTGCCCGAATCCGTCCTTGAAACACTGCGGGCGGCGCACGCCCGCGGGGCCTGGGTCATGTCCATCTGTTCGGCAGCCTTCGCCCTGGCCCGGGCCGGGCTGCTCGACGGCCGCCGCTGCACGACGCACTGGCACTTCTCCCGGGAACTCGCCAGCCGCTACCCCGCCGCGCGGGTGGATGAAAACGTCCTGTACGTCGAGGACAGCCGGATCATTACGAGCGCGGGCACGGCCGCGGGCATCGACGCCTGCCTGCACCTGGTCCGGTTGGAGTTCGGTGCCAATGTGGCGGCGGCCATCGCCAGGGACATGGTGGTTCCGCCGCACCGCGACGGCGGCCAGGCCCAGTTCATCGACCGGCCGATCCCGGCGTGTGGTTCCGAGCCCATGGAGGAACTGCTGCAGTGGATGGTGCGGCATCTGGGGGAGGACCATTCGGTCAACGAGCTCGCCGCACGTGTCCACATGTCGCCCCGGACCTTCGCCCGGCGCTTCCGCTCCGAGACGGGTGCGACCCCGGCGGCCTGGCTCAACTCACAGCGGGTGCTGCGGGCCCAGGAACTGCTCGAGACCACGGACCTCAACATCGACGAAATAGCCCGCGAATCCGGCTTCGGCCACTCGGTGCTGTTGCGGCACCACTTCGCCAAGGCGCTGGACACCAGCCCGCAGTCCTACCGCCGCACCTTCCGCGGACACCTCGCCGCCGCCGTCTAGTCGCGGCTCCTCAGGGGAACGCGGCCCGGGGCAGACGGCTGCGGGAAGTGAGCCCGGCGGACGTCAGCGCAGCGGTCCGGGCAGCCCGTCCGACGGCGGCGGGGGTTCGGCCGCCGCTTTGGCCGTCTCGACGAGATCCCGCCAGGGGCCGGTGACGGCCTGTTCGGGCAGGGTGGCGCGGTGCTGTCCGGCCCGGATGTTGTACAGGAACCGGTCCGGCTGACCGGTGGCGGCACTCCTGCCGGACTTGGGGACGGCGTCCCACGGGCAGGCCTCAATGAGGGGCTGCCAGAGGTCCGTGTCCTCCGGGGGCGTGGGCTGCACCGTCCACGTCCGCTTAATGCCTGCCATTCCGCCGCTGCGCTGGACAGTGATTTTCATCGGTCTCGCATCGTCAAGAGACGGTAGTTGTTCATGGCTCTCGGAACGCCATGAGCCGGGTTACCGTCTGGCTCCAGGGAACTTTACCTTCACAGTTTCCCACGCGGACCGCACCGCGTCATGCTCCGGGGAATCCGCCCCGAAAAGCTCCGTGGCGGAGGCGGCCGTGGCCTTGGCGAACGCCCCGAACGTGGCGGTCGGGGACAGTGTGCCGCCGGTCAGCGTGTCGTACCAGATCCGGCCCGGCGCGTCCCACGCGTTGCCGCCGAGCGCCGTGGCCACCAGGTGGAACGCCCGGTTGGGGATCCCGGAGTTGATGTGCACCCCGCCGTAGTCAGCACTCGTGTGCACATAGCCGTCCATGGAGTCCGGCTGCGGGTCCTTGCCGAGCACGTCGTCGTCGTACGCCGTCCCCGGAGCCTTCAGCGAACGCAAAGCGGTCCCTTGGACCTGATCCGTGAAGAGGCCCTCGCCGATCAGCCAACTGGCCTCCGCCGTCGACTGCTGCCGGAGATGCTGCTCAACGAGCGC
Organism: Arthrobacter sp.; assembly: GCA_035467435.1. Lineage (GTDB taxonomy): Bacteria > Actinomycetota > Actinomycetes > Actinomycetales > Micrococcaceae > Arthrobacter. The sequence goes on from DATITT010000111.1 coordinate 4,625, forward strand.
CCCAAAGACATCGGACATCGATTCGTTCAGCGCCCCGGCCTGATGGCGGTACACCAGCCCCGCGGAGTACTGCGTCACGCCGTGGGCGAGTTCGTGGCCGATCACGCTCAACGACTTCGTAAACCGCTGGAACACCTGTCCGTCGCCGTCGCCGAACACCATTTGCCGGCCGTCCCAGAACGCGTTGTCGTACAGGCGGCCGTAGTGGACTGTCGCCTCCAGATGGAGACCGTTGCCGTCGATCGAATTCCGGCCGAAGGCCTCGGCGTAGAGGCGGTGGGTGTGCCCCAGCCCGTCATAGGCCTCGTCGGCCGCTGGGTCGCCGGTGGGCGGTTCCCCCTCTTTTCGGACCACGCTGCCGGGGAGCTGCTCGGCGAACTCGGCGTCGTAGACCGTCCGTTCCGGCGGGGACGGCTGGAGCTCCCGCATTCCCGGATGGCTGCCGGGCCCGGGCACGGCGCGGGACGCCTGGAAGCCAGGGAGGTGGTGCAGGGCTTCCTTCGCCGCGCGGGCGGCGTCGGAGAACTCCGGTTCGCGCTGGGCTGCCAGGCGGCGGAGCATGTAC
>DATITT010000112.1:0-6500 GCA_035467435.1 Arthrobacter sp.
CGGCAACGGGTGACCGGAGCCGCCCTGTTCGGCTTCTTCACGTACGCCACCTGGGCCCTGACCGCGCTCGCGGTCCTCAAGGACTTCCCCGCCGTGGTGGCGTTGACCGACATCGCCTGGGGCGTCGCGGTCTGCAGCGCCGTCACCTGGCTGACGGCCACGCTCCTGCGGCGCATGCTCACGCGGGCCGTCAGCCCAAAGTAGCGCCCGCGGCAGTAGAGGCAGTTAGTCCCCGGTACGCCATTCGGCCCCGGTCTCGGCCATGTAGGCGGCCACGGCCGCCTCGATGGTGCCGTAGAAGTGCCGCGGGTCGATTTCGCTGGTCAGTTCGTAGCGTTCGATCTTCGCCCGGACCCCATCCTTGAGCTCGGCAAACACCAGCGACGTGCCCTGCGCATTCAGCTCCACGTCCAGTTCGAGCAACACGTCCGAGGCAGTCGTGTCCACGTCCGTGATGGGCTCGGCCGCGATGAGGATCCACCGCGGCTTGGGTTCGGTGCGCGCCAGCCGCCGCACGTTTTCGCGGAACGGCCTGACGTTGGCGAAGAACAACGGCGCGTCGAACCGGTACATCACCAACCCGGGCAGCTGCTTCGCGTCGGGGTGGTAGTGCACATCGTGAAACCCCTCGACTCCCGGCACCCGCCCGATCACTGTCTCGTAGGGCCACCAGGCCCGGCGGAAGATGTTGAGGACGGACAGCCCCACCGCAATGGCGATGCCGGGCAGGACCCCCAGCAACGTGACCCCGAGGAAGGCCGCCATCGAGAGACTGAACTCGGTTTTGCGCTGGTACCAGAGACGAATGGTGCCCGGGATGTCGGCGAGGGATATTGATGCGGTGATCACGATGGCCGCCAGCGCCGGCTGGGGCAGGTTCCGGAACAGCCCCGGCAGCAGCACCAGCATCAGGAGGATCAGCAGGGCACCGGTCACGCCGGTGAGCTGGGTCTTCGAGCCGGCACGTTCCGCCACCGCCGTCCGGGAGCCGCTGGTGCTCACCGGGAAGCCCTGGAACAGGCCCGCCGCCAGGTTCGCCGCACCGATGCCGATCATTTCCTGGTTGCCCCGGACCTCCTCACCGGAACGCGCGGCGAACGCCGTCGCCGTCGAGATCGTGTCGGTCAACGACACCAGCGCAATTCCCAGGGCGCCGGCGAACATCAGGGCAAAGTCCGAGAAGTCCAGGGTGGGGATCGTGAACGGCGGGAAGCCCTGCGGCAGCACCCCGACCAGTGAGACACCCCGGTCGGCGAGACCGAACACCGACGTCGCCCCGATCGAGAGCACCACCATGACCAGCACCGCGGGGACCTTGGGCAGCCACCGTTGCAGCGCCAGGATCAGCACAATCCCGGCGATACCGACGGCGGCCGCGGCCACTACCGCCTCGCCCCCGGCGATGCCCTGGATGAAGCCGACGAGGTCCCCGATGAAGCCGTCGCCGCTCACCGAGAACCCGAAGAGCTTCGGGAGCTGGCTGACCAGGATGGTGACCGCGAGGCCGTTCATGTAGCCGATCATGGTGGGCTTGGAGATGAGGTCCGCGATGAAGCCGAGCTTGGCGACGGACGCGAGAACCATGATGACGCCGACCATCAGCGCGAGCATCGACGCGAGGACGACCGCCTTCTGCGGGTCGCCGTCGGACGCGACGAGCGGCAGGACCGTCGCGGCGATCATCGGGCCGAGCGAGGAGTCCGGCCCGAGTACGAGGATGCGGGACGGGCCAAACACCGCATAGGCGAGCAGGCAGAGGACGGTGGTGTACAGCCCGGTGATCGGGGGCAGCCCTGCCAGCTCCGCGTAGGCCATGCCCTGGGGAACCAGCAGCGTCGCCAGGACAATTCCGGCGACGATGTCCTTGCCGAACCAGCTCTTCTGGTACGTCGCGGCGACGTCGAGCCCTGGCATGAACTGGCGCAGCCAGCCGCTCCGCCGTTGTCCGGTCGTCGTCATGGGAGCACTCTGCCGGGCACCGGCGCCCGGTGCATCCTCCGCCGGGGGTGATCCGGGTCAGCCGCCACCCCCAGTTGCCCTATCAGTTTTGGCTCCCATCCGCCGGTTTTAACAACCAGGAGTGATAGGGCAAGTGGAGCGTTTGTACCCGGGCGGGCGGGTTCGACGACGCCGGCCGACCGCCACCCCTTGTCGCCATAGGTGAATTATGTTTCACTAATTGGACGGAGGGGAGTATCCCCTGAATGTCCCGTCGTCAGTACGGCCGACCCTGAGCGGCCCGGCGGAGCAGGTCCCTCGGGACCGGGAAAGACCTCCAGTTAGTTTGAACTGACTGGAAGCGGGTACTCCCTGATGAATGTTCCTTTTTGGGCCTGGTTGGCCGTTCTTGCCTTTATTATCCTGATGCTGGCCGTGGACCTGTTCGCGCACCGCAAAGCGCACGTCATCCGTGTCCGGGAAGCCGCGCTCTGGTCCGCCGTCTGGGTCGCTTTCGGCGTAGGCTTCGGCGCTTTGATCTGGCGGATCTACGGCGCGGAGTTTGGCCAGCAATACTTCGCAGGCTACCTGATCGAGAAATCCCTCGCCGTGGACAACGTGTTCATCTGGGCGATCATCTTCACGTACTTCGCAGTACCCCGCGAATACCAGCACCGGGTGCTGTTCTTCGGGGTCCTGGGCGCGCTGGTCTTCCGGGGCATCTTCATCGCGGCGGGCGCCGCCATCATCGCCAGCGCCGAGTGGGTGCTGTACATCTTTGCGGCGTTCCTGCTCATCACCGGCTACCGGATGATCCGCCACCGCAACGACATGCTGGACCCGGAAAAGTCCCGGGCCCTGATATTCTTCCGCCAACGCGTGCCCATGACGGACGACTTCCACGGCCAGCGTTTCCTGATCCGCAAGAACGGCGTCCTGCTGGCCACCCCGCTGCTCGCGGTACTGGTCCTCATCGAGGTCACGGACATCATCTTCGCCGTCGACTCCATCCCCGCAATCTTCGCCGTCACCGACGAAGTGTTCCTGGTCTTCACCGCCAACGCCTTTGCCATTCTGGGCCTGCGGGCCATGTACTTCCTGCTCGCTGACATGATCCACCGCTTCATCTACCTCAAGATCGGACTCGCGCTTGTCCTGATCTGGGTAGGCATCAAAATGCTCCTCAAAATCGACATTTACTACATCCCCACCCCGCTGTCCCTGGCTGTCATCGCCACTATCCTTGGGGTGTCCATTGGCGTCAGCCTCTGGGCCACCCGCGGACAGGGCCGCAAGGAGCCCGTAGGGCCGGCGCACTCCCCGTTCGGCACCGCCTCAGCCGAGGAGATCGCCGATCTGGAACCACTCTGGCGCAAACGCCCCGACCGGACAGCCACAAAAACACGCGAATAGGGAGGGCCCCGAGGAGACCGGCGCTGCCCCTCACACACCACCCAAAGCGGAGCCCACAGTCAGTAAGGAACAACCATGACAGCCTCCCCGCCTGGCCCGGAAAAGGGCCCGGAAAAGGGCCCGGTACCGCCCGTGCTCCCGGTACGTACACGTCCCCCGTGGACGTTTCTCACGAACCACGGGCACGTCCTGCTTTCGGTGGCCGCAGACCCCCAGGCCCGCATCACCGACATCGCCGCGAAGGTCGGCATCACACCGCGCTCAGCCCTCCAAATCCTCAAGGATCTCGAAGACGGAGGATACCTTCACCGCATCCGGGCCGGGCGACGAACCAGCTACGCGATTGAACCCCACCAGCACTTCCGTCACCCCACCACCGCGACCTGGGAAATCGACGGACTGATCGGCCTCTTTGCAGACCCCGCACCTTCAGCCGAAGCGGTGCCACCCCAGGAGGTCCCCTGACCCCGCGTTGCCCTATCAGCTTTGGTTCCCATCCGCCGGTTTTGGCAACCAGGAGTGATAGGGCAACTGTGGGTTTAGTGCCCGGACGCGGCCAGTTCGGCCAGCAGCTCCGTCTTGCGCTCCTCGCTCGCGAAGGAGGAGCGGATCGAGTTGGCCGCCATCCGGACGAAGTCGAACTCGGACAGGCCAATCACCGCTTTCAGTTGCGCGAAGTTGTCGTCCAAGTACCCGCCGAAGTACGCCGGGTCATCCGAGTTCACACTCACGTTCAACCCCGCAGCGAGCATTGCCGGCAGCGGGTGCTCCTGCAGGGAGTCCACCGCGCGGAGCCGGACGTTGGACAGCGGGCACACGGTCAGCGGCATGAGCTCGTGCACCAGCCGTTCCACCAGGGCGGGATCCTCCATGCAGCGGATCCCGTGGTCGATCCGTTCGACGTCCAGGATGTCCAGCGCATCGATGATGTACGACGGCGGTCCCTCCTCGCCGGCGTGCGCGATCCGGTGCAGCCCGGCGTCCTTGGCCCGGGCGAACAGCCGCTCGAACTTGGCCGGCGGGTTGCCCACCTCGGCCGAGTCGAGTCCGATGCCCGCGATCGGTGCGTTCATGGCGAGCAGCTGGTCCAGCACCTCCAGGGCGGAGTCCTCGGACAGGTCACGCAGGAACGCGGCGATGAGCAGGGTTGAGATCCCGAACTCCTGTTCCGACACCGCCAGCACGGACGCCACGCCGTTCACGCAGGTTTCCAGGGCCACCCCGCGGGACAGGTGCGCCTGCGGATCCAGCATGATCTCGGCATGCCGGACGCCGGCGAGCGCAGCCCGGGACAGGTACGCCCGGGTCATATCCGCGAAGTCCTGCTCGGTCCGCAGCACCGCCATGTTCGCGTAGTAGAGGTCCAGGAACGACTGCAGGTCCGTGAACTCGTAGCGGGTGCGCAGCTCATCCAGGTCCGCATATGGCAGCTGGATGCCGTTGCGTTCCGCCAGGGCGAAGATCAGCTCGGGCTCGAGGGTTCCCTCGATGTGCAGGTGGAGTTCCGCGACCGGCAGCGGACCGTGAACCTCCTCGGGGACCTCGGCGAAGGCGGGAATCTCGGGGCTGTCCGGTGCCGGGCCGTCCGGTGCGGGGCCGTCCAGTGCGGGGCCGTCCGGTGCTGGGCTGTCCGTTATTGGACTGTCCGGTGCCGGGTTGTCCGGGGCAGCGTCTCCGGTGGCAGCGACGCCGTCGTTAGTTTCCATTCGGTAAGGATATGCCCGTGAACAGCAGACACCGATAGAGTCGATCGGATGCACAGTGATCAGCATGCTTCCGACATTTCCGGCCCGGCCCTTCCAAGCCTGGGCGCCGACCGTCCCACGGACGGATTTGTCCGGGTGCGCGGCGCCCGGGAGAACAACCTGCGGAACGTGGACGTGGACGTTCCGCGCGACGCGATCGTCGCGTTCACCGGGGTTTCCGGCTCCGGCAAGTCCTCGCTGGCCTTCGGCACCATCTACGCCGAGGCCCAGCGCCGCTACTTCGAGTCCGTGGCGCCCTACGCCCGCCGGCTGATCCAGCAGGGCCACAATCCCAAGGTGGAGATGATCTCGGGGCTGCCGCCCGCCGTCGCGCTCCAACAGCGCCGCGGGACGCCCAGTTCACGGTCCACCGTCGGCACAGTCACCACGTTGTCGAACTCGCTCCGGATGCTCTTCTCCCGCGCCGGCAGCTACCCGGACGGCGCCAGCCAGCTCGATTCGGACGCCTTCTCCCCCAACACCGCCGCCGGCGCCTGCCCGGAGTGCCATGGGCTCGGCATCGCGCACACCGTCACCGAGTCCTCGCTGGTCCCGGACACCTCCCTGAGCGTCCGCGACGGCGCGATCGCCGCGTGGCCCGGCGCCTGGCAGGGCAAGAACCTGCGCGACATCCTCACCCATCTGGGCTACGACGTCGACACCCCCTGGCGGAAGCTGCCCAGGAAGGACCGCGACTGGATCCTCTTCACCGAAGAACAGCCTGTGGTGGAGGTGACTCCGCAGCGCGACCGCGTCGCGAAGCCGTACAAGGGCCGCTTCTGGAGCGCCAAGAGCTACGTGCTGCATACCCTCGCCGATTCCAAGAGCACCACGATGCGCGACCGGGTGCTGCGCTTTATGGAAACCGGACCGTGCCAGGTCTGCAGTGGCAGCGGCCTCACCCCGGCCGCCCTGGCCGTGACGTTCGCCGGCCGCAGCATCGCCGAGCTCAACGCCGTCCCCCTGACGGAGCTGGCCGAGATCATCCGCCCCACCACCAAACTCTCGGAAGCCGGGACTGCCTCGCGCAAGCAGAGCTCCGGGGAGGCCAATGAGGTGGCCGTCGCCATCACCCGGGACCTGCTGCAACGGGTGACGGTGCTGCTGGACCTCGGCCTCGGCTACCTGGCGCTGGGCAGGTCCACCCCGACGCTCTCCCCCGGCGAGATGCAGCGGCTCCGGATCGCCACCCAGCTTCGCTCCGGCCTCTTCGGCGTGATCTACGTGCTCGACGAGCCGTCCGCCGGCCTGCACCCGGCCGATGCCGAGCCCCTCCTGGCGGTCCTGGACCAGCTCAAGTCCTCCGGAAACTCGGTGTTCGTGGTGGAGCACAACATGGACGTCGTCCGCCGCGCCGACTGGCTGGTCGACGTCGGCCCGCGCGCCGGCGAGGGTGGCGGCGAA
>DATITT010000113.1:0-7779 GCA_035467435.1 Arthrobacter sp.
GGTGCGGACCTCAACCGCGTCCGCCAGCAGGTCATCCAGCTGCTCTCGGGCTACCAGGGAAAGGAAACCACCGGAGCCGGTGTTGGCCCGGGCCAGGCCGAAGGCACTCCTGCCGGTTCCGTCGTCCTGGACCAGTTCGGCCGCAACCTGACCCAGGCTGCGCGCGAGAACAAACTGGACCCGGTCATCGGGCGCGAATCCGAAATGGAACGCGTCATGCAGGTCCTGTCGCGCCGCACCAAGAACAACCCCGTGCTGATCGGTGAGCCCGGCGTCGGCAAGACCGCCGTCGTCGAAGGCCTCGCCCAGGCGATTGTCCGCGGCGACGTTCCGGAGACCATCAAGGACAAGCAGCTGTACACGCTGGACCTCGGGTCCCTCGTGGCCGGCTCGCGTTACCGCGGTGACTTCGAAGAGCGCCTCAAGAAGGTCCTCAAGGAAATCCGCACCCGGGGCGACATCATCCTCTTCATCGACGAGATCCACACCCTGGTGGGTGCCGGTGCCGCCGAGGGAGCCATCGATGCGGCCTCGATCCTGAAGCCCATGCTGGCCCGCGGCGAGCTCCAGACCATCGGTGCCACCACGCTGGACGAGTACCGCAAGCACATCGAGAAGGACGCCGCGCTGGAACGCCGTTTCCAGCCGATCCAGGTCAAGGAGCCCTCTGTCGCGCACGCGATCGAGATCCTCAAGGGCCTTCGCGACCGGTACGAGGCGCACCACCGTGTCACCATCACCGACGGCGCCCTCGCCTCGGCAGCGAGCCTCTCCGAGCGCTACATCTCGGACCGCTTCCTGCCGGACAAAGCGATCGACCTGATCGATGAGGCCGGTGCGCGGTTGCGCATCCGCAGGATGACGGCCCCGCCGGAGCTCAAGATCATGGACGAGAAGATCGCCGCCATGAAGCTGGAGAAGGAATCCGCGATAGACGCGCAGGACTTCGAAGGTGCCGCCTCGCTGCGCGACAAGGAGCAGAAGCTCATTGCCGAGCGTGCCGAGAAGGAACGCCAGTGGAAGACCGGCGGCATGGACGACATCTCCGAAGTTGATGAGGACCTGATCGCGGAAGTGCTGGCGAACTCCACCGGCATCCCGGTCTTCAAGCTGACCGAGGAAGAGTCCTCGCGCCTGCTGAAGATGGAAGACGAGCTGCACAAGCGCGTTGTCGGCCAGGACGAGGCCATCAAGTCCCTGTCCCAGGCGATCCGCCGCACCCGTGCAGGCCTGAAGGACCCGAAGCGTCCGGGCGGTTCGTTCATCTTCGCCGGCCCCACCGGCGTCGGCAAGACCGAGCTCGCCAAGGCCCTGGCCGAATTCCTCTTCGGCGAGGAAGACGCCCTGATCACCCTCGACATGTCCGAGTACTCGGAGAAGCACACGGTGTCGCGTCTCTTCGGTGCCCCTCCGGGCTACGTGGGCTATGAGGAGGGCGGACAGCTGACCGAGAAGGTCCGCCGTCGTCCGTTCTCCGTGGTCCTGTTCGACGAAGTGGAGAAGGCGCACGCCGACCTCTTCAACTCGCTGCTGCAGATCCTGGAAGACGGCCGGTTGACCGACTCCCAGGGCCGCGTGGTGGACTTCAAGAACACCGTGATCATCATGACCACCAACCTCGGTACCCGGGACATCTCCAAGAGTGTTGCCACCGGCTTCCAGTCCGGCACGGACACGCAGACCGGCTACAACCGGATGCGGGCCCGCGTCACGGAGGAGCTCAAGCAGCACTTCCGTCCCGAGTTCCTGAACCGTGTTGACGACGTTGTGGTCTTCCCGCAGCTGACCCAGGACGAGATCATCGAGATCGTGGACATGTTCGTCGGCCGGCTGGAGAAGCGCCTCAAGGACAAGGACATGGGCATCGAGCTCACGCCCGCGGCCAAGATCCTGCTGGCAACCCGCGGCTACGACCCCGCCATGGGTGCCCGGCCGCTGCGCCGGACCATCCAGCGCGAGATCGAGGACCAGCTCTCCGAGAAGATCCTCTTCGGCGAAATCCACGCCGGCGACATTATCGTGGTGGACGTGGACGGCGAAGGCGACGACGCCAAGTTCACCTTCGCAGGCAACACGAAGCCGCGCATCCCGGAGATTGCTCCGAGCGTCTAGGCACCGGCTCAAAGGCCCCGTCTTCCCCGGAAGGAAGGCGGGGCCTTTTGCGTCTGCCGCGGCACCAGGCCCTGCCCGGATCTGAAAGCAGTGTTTCACTATCGGTGAAATTGGTGTGATCGGGCGCACAGGCAGTGTTGAATCAGTGCATGGCCTTCACCGATTCAGAGACCCTGAGTGAAAAACCCGAGACACCCTTCCACGACCTGGACCACTACCTCGCGATCCCGAGGGTTGCGGGCCTGGCACTGAGCCCGGACGGCACCCGGCTGGTCACCACCGTGGCCACGCTCAACGCCAAAGGCGACGAATACGGCACCGCACTGTGGGAGCTGGATCCGGCGGGGCAGAAGCACGCCCGCCGCATCACCCGCAGCGCCAAAGGCGAGGCCGGTGCAGTGTTCGCCGCCAGCGGCGAGCTGTACTTCAGCTCCGCGCGCCCCGACCCGGAAACCCCCGACGCGGACCCCGTCAACGCCCTGTGGATGCTGCCCGCGGACGGCGGCGAGGCCCGCGTTGTGCTCACCCGGGCCGGTGGAGTCAGCGCGCTGCTGGCCGCGAAGGAATCCGGCGCCCTGTTCGTCAACGCCTCCGTCCTGGCAGGGTCCACGGACGAGGACGACGACGAGGAACGCCGCGAGGCGCGCAAGGACAACAAGGTCGCCGCCATCCTGCACAGCGGCTATCCCGTGCGCTACTGGGACGCCGACCTGGGGCCCGCCCAGCCGAGGCTCTTCGCCGTCGAACCCGGCGAGGAAAAGGCGCCGGGCAAGCCCGCGACCGTTGACGCCGCGGCGCCGCTGAAGCTCCGCAACCTGACGCCCGACGCCGGTGCCGGCCTTCGCAATGCAGAGTCAGCCGTCAGCCCGGACGGCAAGACTATCTACAGCAGCTTTGCCAAGCCGCTCGCGCGCGCGAATTCACGCTCCGTGCTTGTCGCGATCGACGTCGCCAGCGGCACCCGAACCGTCCTGCTGGACACCGAGGGAATGAGCTACTTCCCCGGCCCGGTGAGCCCCGACAGCCGGACCCTTGTGGTGCTCAGCGAAAGCGACACCACGCCCGAGGCGGCCCCGCAGGTCAAGCTGCACCTGCTCGACGTCTCCGGCCCTGCGTCCGCAGCTGAAGCGGCAGGCGAAACCGCGCTGACGCCGCTGGCGCACGAGTGGGACCGCTGGCCGCGCCCCGCCGCCTGGCTGCCGGACGGATCAGCCCTGCTCGTCACCGCCGATGAGGACGGCGCCTCGCCGGTCTTCCGGATCAGCGTGAGCGGACACGACACCGCCGGCCACGTTACGCGTCTGACCGCCGACACCGCCGCCTACACCGACGTCGTGATCGCCCCGGAAGGCCGCACTGCCTATGCGCTGCGCAGCTCCTACGAATTTCCGCCGGAAGCGGTGCGCATCGACCTCGCCAGCGGCGACGCCGTCCGGCTCCCGGCACCCGCTGAGCGCCCGACGTACAAGGGCTCGCTGGAGCGGGTGGAGACGACGGCGGCAGACGGCACCCGCGTGCCCGCGTACCTTGCGCTCCCTGACGGGGCCGCGGCCGGCAGCCCCGCGCCCCTGCTGCTCTGGATCCATGGCGGCCCGCTCGGGTCCTGGAACGCCTGGACGTGGCGCTGGAACCCCTGGCTGCTGGTGGCCCGGGGTTATGCCGTGCTGCTGCCGGACCCGGCGCTCTCCACCGGGTACGGCCAGCACCACATCCAGCGCGGCTGGGGCGCGTGGGGCAAGGCCCCGTTCACCGACCTGATGGCCATCACCGACGCCGTGGTGCAGCGGCCGGACATCGACGAGACCCGCACCGCGGCCATGGGCGGCTCCTTCGGCGGCTACATGGCCAACTGGGTGGCCGGACAGACAGACCGGTTCAAGGCGATCGTCACCCACGCCAGCCTCTGGGCGCTGGACCAGTTCGGCCCCACCACGGACGCCGCGCAATACTGGCTCAAGGAGATGACAGCCGAGATGGCGGTGGAGAACTCCCCGCACCTGCACGTGGAGAACATCAGCACCCCCATGCTCGTCATCCACGGCGACAAGGACTACCGCGTCCCGATCGGCGAGGGACTGCGCCTCTGGTACGAGCTCCTCTCCAAGTCCAAGCTCGCGGCCGACGAGAACGGCGAGACCGAGCACCGTTTCCTCTACTTCCCGGACGAGAACCACTGGATCCTGCAGCCGCAGCACGCCAAGGTCTGGTACGGCGTGGTCGAGCACTTCCTCGCCAGGAACCTGCTGGACAAGGATCTGCCGGTACCCGCTGAACTGGGTCTCTAGGCTGATACCGTCCGGCTCGCCCGGTGCGGTTGTCACGCCCGCAAACCAGTCACGGCGCCAGCCCCCCGTAGGATTGGGCTGTGACTGAGACAATCCGCGTTCGCCTTGCCCGCACCAGCGATGTCGGGGCGATCAAGACACTCGTGGCCCCACTGGCCGAGCAGCGGATCCTCATGGCCAAGGAAACCGTGGCCTATTACGAGAGCCTGCAGGAATTCCGGATCGCCGAGTCGCCGGACGGCGAAGTGATTGGCTGCGGCGCGCTGCACGTGATGTGGGAGGACCTCGCCGAAGTGCGCACCCTCACGGCCTCGGATGCCTGGCGGGGGAAGGGCGTGGGCCACCTGCTGGTTGAGCGCCTGCTGGAGGACGCCCGGGCGCTGGGCGTCTCCCGTGTGTTCTGCCTGACCTTCGAGGTGGACTTCTTCAAAAAGCACGGCTTCGAAGTCATGGCCGACCAGACCGCCGTCGACCCCGTGGTGTATTCGGAATTGCTGCGCTCCCACGATGAAGGCGTAGCCGAGTTCCTCGACCTCGCCCGGGTGAAGCCCAATACGCTCGGCAACACCCGGATGATTAAAACCCTGTAAACGGCGTGCGGGCGGGGCAGAAGGGACAGGTCTTCCCATCGATAAATTTGATGGATAAACTGATCCCGGTCCAGGGGGTGGACCACCCGACTTTCGGAGGCACGAAATTGCACGATAGCGTGAATTTTCCAGATTTCTCCGCATTCCCAATGACTATCGCCGGCGGCGCCGTGCCAGGCCACACCACGGAACCGGCCGCCCAGGGAGCCTCTGCCGCGGGGCCGGCCCCTGGTCATGGCCCGGACGTCGTGTCCGGCCCCGGCCCGGCGCACGGGGCCGATCGGGGGCGGCTCAACGCGCCGCCGTTCTCCTGGCTTGGCAGCGATGCCTGGCCGAACTTCGCGTTGTGGCAGGACAAGCCAAGCTGATACACCCCCGGATCCGGGGAAAGTGGCCGTCCGGCAGCACCCCGGTTCCGCCCCAGAGGTTATGAAACCGGAGCCTACCGCTGGCAGGGGCCCCGGTAGTAGGGTCTAAGCAAGCAGCCAGGACACCATCCAGGGAGCACAGCCATGAAGAAGCTCATCAATGATCCCCGCGCCGTGGTTGACGAGTCAGTGGAGGGCTTCGGGCTTGCCCATGCCGACCTCGTGACCGTCTTTGCGGACCCCAAGTACATCGTGCGCAAAGACGCGCCGGTGGCAGGAAAAGTCGGGCTGGTCTCCGGCGGCGGCAGCGGTCACGAGCCCCTGCATGGCGGCTATGTCGGCATGGGAATGCTCGACGCCGCGGTGCCGGGTGCCGTTTTCACCTCGCCGACACCCGACCAGATCCTTCCGGCCACTGTCGCCGTAAGCTCAGGCGCCGGCGTCGTGCACATCGTGAAGAACTACACGGGCGACGTCCTCAACTTTGAGACCGCTGCGGAGCTGGCCCAGGCGGAGGGAATCGAGGTCCGCACAGTGCTCGTCAACGACGACGTTGCGGTGCAGGACTCGCTGTACACGGCCGGCCGGCGCGGCGTGGGTGGAACAGTGCTGGTGGAAAAAATCGCCGGTGCCGCTGCCGAGCGCGGGGACAACCTCGACGCCGTCGCCGCCATCGGCGACAGGGTCAACCAGAACGTGCGCAGCATGGGCGTCGCGCTGACCGCCTGCACCGTCCCGCACGCGGGGTCGCCAAGCTTCGTGCTGGAGGAAAACGAAATCGAGATCGGCATCGGAATCCACGGCGAGCCCGGCCGGCACCGCATTCCGATGGAAAACGCCGACGGCATCACCGACCGCCTGCTGGAGCCGGTCGTCAGCGACCTCGGCCTGGCCTCGGGTGACAAAGTGCTTCTGTTCGTCAATGGCATGGGCGGCACCCCGCAGAGCGAGCTCTACATTGTCTACCGTCGTGCCGCGCAGCAGTTGGCCGAACAGGGCGTCACGGTGGCACGGTCACTGGTGGGCAACTACATCACCTCCCTCGAAATGCAGGGCTGTTCCATTACCGTCCTGCGTCTCGACGATGAGATGACGGCCCTCTGGGATGCGCCAGTCCACACCCCGGCCCTCCGCTGGGGCGTCTGACCGTGGGGCTGGACGTCAACTGGGCACTGCGGTGGATAACCCTCTCGGCCCAGGCTATGGCGGAGCACCGGGAAGAACTCATTGAGCTGGACAGGCCGATCGGCGATTCGGACCACGGCGAAAACATGGACCGCGGCTTCAAAGCGGTGATGGTGAAAATTGCCGAGGCCCCGCCGGAAACGGCAGGCGCGGCCCTGAAGCTGACCGCCATGACCCTGATGTCCAAGGTCGGCGGGGCCGCCGGCCCGCTCTACGGCACGGCCTTCCTTCGCGCGGGCACGGCGCTGGGGGAGGCGTCCGACATCGACGCCGCCACCCTCGCCTCGGCGTTCCAGGCCGCCAGGGACGGGATCGTGGCCCGGGGGAAGGCTGAATCAGGGGACAAGACGATGGTTGACGCCTGGACCCCGGCGGTTGACGCAGCCGCGGCCGCGGCCGGCGACAGCGACGTGCTCAAGGTCCTGGTGGCCGCCGCGGAGGCGGCAGAGGCCGGGGCCGTCTCAACCGACCCGATGCTCGCCCGAAAGGGGCGCGCCAGCTAGCTGGGGGAGCGCAGCATCGGCCACCGGGATCCGGGCGCCGTCTCAAGCGCGCTCATCCTGCGCGCCGCAGTCGGGGCAGCTGAATGACGGTCAAGCTCGTCGTCGTCTCCCACAGCGAAAAGATCGCCGACGGCGCCGTCGAACTGGCCGCTCAGATGGCACCTGACGTCCTGATCCTTCCCGCCGGAGGCACCGACGACGGCCGGATCGGCACCAGCCTTGAGCGGGTCATGGCGGCACTGGAGCAGGCGGGGGACGCCAACAGCGACGGCATCGTCGTCCTGACGGATCTGGGCTCGGCCGTGATGACGGCGGAGTCCGCAGTGGAATTCCTGGCGGACCCCTCCTCTGTGCTGCTTGCCGATGCGCCCCTGGTCGAAGGCCTCGTCGCGGCCGCCGTGGCTGCACAGGCCGGAGCAGATCCCGAAGGCGTGAAGGAAGCAGCGGAAGCCGTCTACCGTCCCCCGGCCGCGGCACAGCACGCCCACGAACACCGGCCGCCGGAGGCGACAGGGGACTTTGAACTCACCAACCAGGCCGGCATGCACGCCCGTCCAGCCGCGAAGATTGCCGGCGGGCTGTCCGGCATGGACGCCGAGGTGACCGTGAACGGCGCCGACGGCGCATCGATGACGGAGCTTATGATGCTCGGGGCGGTGCGGGGAACGGTCCTGCACATCGAAGCCAGCGTCCCGGATGCGGGCAAAGCCGTGGACTACCTGCGCGGACTGATCAC
>DATITT010000114.1:0-2845 GCA_035467435.1 Arthrobacter sp.
GGCCACGACCGGAAGAAGCACGGAGCCGTCCACGTCCATCAGGGCGGGCGCCTGGGCTTCTGCCCGGAACGGCCGGCGCATCAGGATCCGGACTTGCCGTTCGCAGCCCCCGCACAGCGCGAGATCCTCAGCGCCACAACAGACGCAGTCCACCGGCGCCGCGAGTGCCAGCACTTCGGCCGCTGCATCCGCCGCCCCGTCCGCCAGCCGCGCCAGTCGCCGGCGGTAGTCCCCGCGGTGTCTCGCCGCGGTCGTAGCTTCCGGGGCCAGATCAGGGTCCAGTGACAGCCGGTTTCGACGAGCCGCGCGGGTTCCGGCGCGGGTGCGTCCGGCCCGGCTGGCTCCGGTGTCGGTGTCGATTGCACCGGCCGTACCGGCTGCGTCGACGTCGTCACCGGCACCGGCGGCTCCGGCATCGGCCGCGGCGTCCGCGGAGTCGGTGGTGGCACCGGCACGTCGGCCACGGCCACGGTCACGGTCACGGAGTTCTCTGGAGGTCCCCACAACTACTACGCTCCGCCCGCCCGGCAGGTAATGGCAGGACCGCGGCACGCCATGTGGAAAACTCGCCTCCGCGCCGGAATACGGCATTGCACCTGCCGCAGGGCACAGGTCAGGGCGGGCGCTGCCCCCGAGCCACCCGGAATATTCCCCCGGCCGTGTGCCGCTGATCCCCAACGCCTTGGATTCCAAACGTGCTGGATCCCAGGCGTCCTTGGCCGCTAGCCGGGGTAGGACGGGTCGATCGGTCCCTTGAGCTGCGGTGACCAGCCGTTGCCGAGCCGTAGGAAGATCCCTTCCGCAGACTGGGCGTAAATATCCTCCGCGCCGTTGCCGGCGCTGAGCGCGGTGAGTCCCGGCCATGGCGCCAGCTCCTGCGGCTGCGAGGACATGAGGGACAGCAGTTCAGGAGTCACGGATTCGCTCGGTGAGCCCTTCATCACGGCGACTGTCGAGTCATCCACCCACACGCCCTGATCCGGATCATTCGCCGCCAGCAGGGCCATCGGCACGGTGAGGTCTTTGGGCGTGCCGTCTGCGGCACGGACGATGCCTGCGATCTGGACCTTGGTTTTCCCGTTCTGGTCCGTGAGGATGAGGGCGCGGGTGCCCTCGCGGGAGACCCGGAAATCCTTGACGGACCGTCCGGCAAGCCAGGCCGGGGACAGCGACACCGCGGGGACGTTGGAGCCTACGGCCACGCCGAAGGGCCGGTGCGCGATGATTTCCGTGGCGCCGTTGGCCCCGGGCCCCGCCGTCCAGACCCAGTCATACCGGTCGAAGGAGGGGCGGCTCAGGGTGGAGCGGGTGGTCAGCGCCCTGGCGGGCTGCCCAGGCACAATGGAGTACAGCGTGCCGCGGCCGGCATTGAGGAAAGCCGCGGACTGCGAGACGGGAGACTCAGCCGGGGCCCGTGGCCCCAGGGCCGAGACAGGCTGGATGTCCGGAAGCGGCGAGATCCGGTTGTTCTCGTACCGGACCAGCTCGTTGTCGCTGACGGCGATCTGCCGGGCCGGAACGTTCTTGTCCCGGATCGGCGGGAGAACCGAACCGTTGTCCTCCACGCGCACCAGATCCTGGTCGGCCCGGAGCTCCACATTGATGACATCGGGCTGACTGCGGAAGGTCAGGGCCAGCTGGGTCTGCATCCGCAGCCGGTCCTCGTTGGACGCCTCCACGAGGTCTTTCGCCGTGAGGTCCACCTGGGCGGCGCCGGAGACTACCGGGACCGACTCGCGGGCCAGCTTAATGCCGGAGGGAAAGGCGCTGACGACGGCCCCCTTGAGGTAAGGGGCAGGACCGCCGAGGAGGGCGCTGGTCATGGCCTTGACGGTCTTCTTCTTGATGAACCACCGGACATCGGGCACCGCGTAGGTGAACGTCGGGTCGTAGAAATAGATCGGATAGGCGCCGTAGATGACCTTGAACGTCTCTTCCGGGATCGCTGTGCCGTCCGGGAGTTCCGCAATCCGCCATTCCCCGTCCACCTGGGTCAGGGTTGCGGGGATGTTTTCCTTGGTGCCCTCCGGCAGCTGGGTGGCCACACCGTACGCGTCGACGGAGTAGGACACATCCAGTTCATAGTTGAAGACGTTTTCGACGCCGGTCGGCACAACGCGCGCGGCCCGGAAAACGAGGACCCGCTGGTCCGGCTTCCAGGTGACCGACGATGCCTGGGTCAGGTATTGGCGTGCCACCGCGTAGTCGTCCTCGTAGCCGCTGCCGGCAAGGTAGAAGTCCTCGATCACGGATTCCGGCGCGGCGCCCTCGCGGGGTGCGGACGGGAAAAAGACGGGGGCATTCTTGGGGTTCCCGGCGCTCTCGTCGGTGCTTTTACCCACCGGGCCGGAGCGGGGGATCTGGGCGCACGACGTCAGCAGGAACAGCAGAACCGCCAGCAGCGCGGCCGCCGCGCGGGTGGCCTTCCACGAGGAACCGCTCATGACCCGTCCTTCGTTCCGGTTTCCGCTGTTCCGGTTCCCGCTATTCCGGTTCCCGCTGTACCGGGAGCCGTGGCTCCGGTAGCGGCCGCGCGGGCATCACGCGTCCCGCCGCCGGACCCGCTCCCGCCGCCGGAGCCGCTCCCGGCAGCCTCGCTGTCGGCGCGCCCCGCCGGCGAGTGGTCCAGCAGCAGCATGGTCCGTTCGGTGCACGCACCCTGAAGTCCGACGTCGACAGGCTCCAGCTGGAGGGGGGACTTCGTGATGGTCTCGCCCTGGCGCAGCGCGAGGGTGAGGCGGAAGTTGGCACCGCCGCCTTTCCTCCCCCAGGCCTGGAGCCAGCCGTTGTGAAGTTTCGTGTCCTCGGCGGCGATGGACAGTCCGAGGCCGCTGCCTCCCGTGGT
>DATITT010000115.1:0-1833 GCA_035467435.1 Arthrobacter sp.
TCGCGATGGCCGCGATGATGGCCTTGTTCGCCGCGCCGTACTCGCTGCTCACCACGCCACTGCGGGGGTGCGGACGGTAGATCACCCGGTGTCGGCCCGAGGCCAGCAGCGCCGCCACGAGGGCGACCCCGTGGGTCGCGATCGAGCCGTAGGCGGCGGCCGCGCGGTCTCCCTCCCAGGTCGGAGCGTAGAGGATGACCTGACGCTCGTCCGGGGCGAACGGCGTCGTGCCGGAGTAGTAGTCGGACTGGGGGCGACCGATCTTGATGGCGCGCTTGTCGAAGTCGTAATCCCAGAGCACCTTGTCGAGGCGGGCCAGCGCAGCGTCGCCGGCGACGAAGGCGTAGTCGTAGGCCTTGATCTGGTTCGTGACCATGTACATCTTGTCGCTCTCACCGTGGTTGATGAAAACGTGCCAGCGCCGCCCGTAGCGCATCATCTGGAAGTTGCGGGCGTTCTGGTTCACGTAGAAGACGATCCGGATGTCCTGCTCGGCCAGCACGCGCTCCAGGTCCACGACCCGGCGAACGTAGGCGACCGGAACCGGCGATTCATCGATCAGCGGCAGCGCGCCTGCCCCGCTGCGGCTCAGCACAAGAACGGGCCAGGTCTCGGCGAGTTTTGCGAGCGGCTTGTACCACTGGCGCATCTGGTAGAGATTGACGCCGCTGTCGGCGAAATACACGGCGATCTTGAAATGTTGCAGGGGTAGTGGCTGCCGAGTGGACAGCCGCCCGTTCAGCAGGCGCTGCGCCTTGCGCGACGCCGTGACATCCCTGACCAGCTTGAGTCCAAGCCTGACGTCTCGTTGTATACCCACGCCACAAGAGTACCGACGATGCCGCCCACGCGAACGCCCCTGACCCCCGAAAGGGATGATGACGACGGAATCGTCAGACGACGGGCGGCCGGCCGGCCCGCGTCATCCGCCACACCGTGCGTGCCTTGAGCGGACGCCGCTCCCCCGGATCGGTTGTCCATCCCTCGCGGAACCCGGCGAGCCAGGCGCGCAGCGCACTCGGATTGCGGGCCCAGCGCAGCAGCTGGATCAGCAGCCAGGAACCGGCGTACACGGGCACGAGCAGGGCCGGGAGGTTGCGGCGGGCCAGCCAGACCCGATTGCGGGCATTCAGGCGGTAGTAGTCGGCGTGCCGGGTGGGCGCGATCACGGGATGGTTCGCTTCCAGCTCCCCGGCGTACCAGGCGCGGAGCCCCAGGTCCCAGATGCGCCAGGCCAGCTCGATGCCCTCATGGGCGTAGAAGAACGGTTCGGCCCAGCCCCCGGTGGCGTCGAACGCGGCCCGGGGCAGCAGCACGGCGCCCTCCCAGACCGAGAAGACATTACTGGAGTGCGTGGCCGCGCCTTTGCGGATGCGCGGGATCCAGCGTCGCGGAGACTCGATCCCGGCCGGATCGACCACCCGGGGCTGCAGCAGGCCGATGGTCTGGTCCGCCCGCAGCACGGCGACGGCATCACGCAGAAAGTGCGGGTCCGGGATGCTGGCGTCATCGTCCAGGAAGAAGAGGAAGTCGCCCGTGACGCGGGAGACGCCGCGGTTGCGGCCGGCCGGAATGCCCAGATTCTCGGGCAGGCCGAGGGTCTTGACCTCGGCCGGCAACCCGGTCGGCTGCCAGCCGTTGCCCACGCACACGATGTCCAGGAGCACGTCCCGCTGGGCCAGTAGGCTCCGGATGCCGCGGGCAAGGTCGTCGGGACGGGTGCCCTGGGTGAGCAGCACGACCCCCACGGTAGGCAGGGTCAGGCTGACCGGTGAAACGTCAGGACCGGACACGTTTGGAGGCCATGATGGCCACGAAGTGGCCCACCAGTGA
>DATITT010000116.1:0-3043 GCA_035467435.1 Arthrobacter sp.
GACCTGGCAGGAATCAATGCCAAACCCAGCGGGCGGGCGGTCTGTGCCTGGGCCTGTGCCTGCATGGCTGCAGCGAGGGAGGCAGGGATCGCGCGGGTGCTGGACTCGGCCGCAGCCGGCTGGGCGATCGCCAGTGAAGAAAGGACGACAGCGGGGAGGGCCGCCGTCGTGGCCGCTATCATCGGCAGGCTGGGCCGCGTGGTGCGCTTTGGCGAACGGAACGTCGTCATAGGAAAGGTCCTCTTCTCAGCGGCGAACGCTGCGGGTCTGGCCGGCAGTACTGGTGTTACCAGTGTGACTAAAGTTATACCTGTTGCAAATGTGATCCATGTGAATCTCTCATGCTTTGGGAATTAGCACAAGAACTGTTTGACATTCCGCAAACAAGTGCCAGCGGAGTGTCGGTCCGGGAGCGGCGGCCTGGTCGGACACGGTGCCCGGGAAGGCCAGCCGCTTATTGGGTGGGCTTCGACTAGGCGCAAGGCCTGCCGGCATGGCAATCTTGATCCGTGAGTAATGTAGAAAGCCTTGTGGGCGAATGGCTGCCCCTGCCCGATGTCGCACAGCTTCTGAACGTTTCGATAACCAAGGTTCATGCGCTTCTTGACGAACGCGCGCTGGCGGCACTGAGGGTCGGTGAACGCCGGATCCGTTGCGTTCCTGCGGAGTTCATCCAGGACGGTCATGCTGTCGAAAGCCTCAAGGGAACCATTGTGGTTCTCGCGGACGCCGGCTATTCCGACGAGGAACTTATCACCTGGTTGTTTACGCCGGATGATTCCCTGCGCGGCCGTCCGATCGACGCTCTCCGCGAGGGGCGCAAAACGGAAATCCGGCGCCGGGCGCAGTCCCTGGCCTGGTAGCCGCGGATACCGTCCCCCTCCTTAACTAATGCAGGCCCTGTACCTCAGCTGTGAGGTACAGGGCCTGCATTGTTTGACACCGCCGGTGTCCGGTGCCGCCAGGGGCTGTGGCTCAGGCCGCGCGGCTGACGGTCGCCTCGGCCAGCTTCCGGAGCGCTGTTTTGGGCAGTTCGTCCAGCGGCAGGAGATCCAGGGCAGAGTAAGCTGCCCGCCCAAATTCCTCGATCAGTACTTCCGTGGCCTGGAGTGCTCCGCAGTCCGCGATGATGCGGCGGATTTCGTCCACGTCGGCGTCCCCCAGCCCGGGGCTGCCCAGCTTCGCATCGATGAATGCGGACTCGGCAGGGCTGGCCAGGTCCAGGGCGAAGGCGATCAGTACGGTCCGCTTGCCTTCCCGCAGATCGTCGCCAGCCGGTTTGCCGGTGGTGACCGGATCGCCGAAGACTCCCAGAACATCGTCGCGGAGCTGGAAGGCCTCGCCCAGCGGCAGGGCGAACGCCGAGTAGCCACGCAGCAGCTCGTCGTGGGCGCCGGCCAGGGCGCCGCCCAACGCCAGCGGATGCTCGGTGGAGTACTTGGCCGACTTGAAACGAATAATGGACTGGGCGCGGCTGACGGCTCCGGCCCGGTCCCGCCGGGGCCCGGCGACCTCCTCGAGGATGTCGAGGTACTGGCCCGCCATGACCTCAGCGCGCATCAGGTTGAAGATCAGCCGGGCCCGGCTCCCGGAGGCCGCGCTCTGCCCGATCTCGGTGAAGGATTCCTCGCTGAACGACAGGCACAGATCGCCGGTGAGGATAGCAGCCGCGTGTCCGAACCGCTCGCTGTCCAGTGCCCACCCCTGCGTCTCGTGGAGTTCGCTGAAGCGCCGGTGCACGCTGGGGCCGCCCCTGCGCGTGTCAGAGCGGTCGATGATGTCGTCGTGGATCAGGGCGGCCGCCTGGAACAGCTCCAGCGCGGAGCCTGCCGTCACGACCTCGTTGGCTCCCGCGCCGCCGCCGGCGCCCCGCCAGCCCCAGTAGCACATGAGGGCCCGGAGGCGTTTGCCGCCCGTGACGAGGTTCGAGATGGATCCCATCAGCGGATCGATGTCCGGGGAGATCGAGGACATCACCGCTTGGCGGGTGGCCAGGAAATCGGTGAGCTTCCCGGTGACTGCGGCCACATAGGCGGCTTGTTCCAGACGCAGCTGCTCCGCGAGGGTCACTTGACGGACTCGGCGGCGACGTTCGCACCGATGGTGAAGGTGGAGACGCCGGCGGTTTCCAGCACCGAAATATTGACCGTTTCGTTGTCACCGCGGAGGAAGTCCTTGGACGGTACCGCCCCCACAGTTTCCCCCGGAACGGCTTTGAAGCCCTGGGCTTCCAGTTCCTTCGTGTAGAAGGCGAGCACCTCCGATGACGGCGCGGAGATGCTGCCGACGAGTGCCACGGTGGCGGGCGCAGTGGTCTTGTCAAAGCTGCTGGAGACGACCTGCGCTCCGGGCATCACGGGCAGCAGCTTCTCCGGGAACCCGGGAACCATCGCGCCGACGGTGGCCGAGGTGCCGGGTTCAGCGGAGGGGCTGGCCGGCGCCGTCGTGGTCGGCTGGGCCGCGGACGGCGCAGCCGAGGCCGCAGGGGAGCCCGAAGATGCGGTCCCGGGGTTGGCGGGTGTGCATGCGGCCAGGGCCAGCAGCGTGCCCGCCGCCCAAACGGCTGCCGCAGCACGGTTGCGCTGTCCAAATACCTTCACAGGGACTTTCCTCCTGGTGTTGACGCCGGATTCAGCCTCCAGTTTAGTCAGTCCCGGGGCATAGGATTGAAGTTGTGGGGCCGGACGAGGATAAACAGCAGCGGGAGCAGTCTCCCCAGGGCGCAGCCAGGCGGCCCAGCGAAGCGCAAATGCGGGAACTCCGGCGGAGCAGCATCATGCACGTCGACATGGACGCGTTCTTTGTGGCCGTGGAATTGCGCAGCCGTCCGGGGCTTGTGGGCAGGCCCGTCATCGTGGGCTACCCCGCCGACCGGTCCGTTGTGTTGTCCGCCTCCTACGAAGCCCGGAAATTCGGCGTCAAATCCGCCATGCCAATGGTGGTGGCCATGCGGATGTGCCCCTCTGCCGTGGTCATCGAGCCCCGGCACAAGCTGTACTACGAGGTGTCCGGCCAGATAATGGAAATTTTCGGGTCCATCACC
>DATITT010000117.1:0-3389 GCA_035467435.1 Arthrobacter sp.
TGGTGGTGGAGTTCGCCGACTTCACCCGCTATTCCTTCCGCCGCCACGGGGACTTCACCACCCTCGCCGAGGAGCTGCGCTGCATCGACCGCTACCTGCTGCTGGAGCGGGCCCGGTTCGGCGACCGCGTGCAGGTGAGCCTGCGGATCGCCCCCGAGGTGCTCAGCACCGTGATCCCCTTCCTGAGCCTGCAGCCGCTGGTGGAAAACGCAGTCCGGCACGGCCTCGAGGCCAAGGAGGGCCCCGGCCACATCTCCATCACCGCCAACGATGCCGGCGCCTTCGCCGAGGTGACCATTGAGGACGACGGCGTGGGCATGGATCCGAAACAGCTGCAGGCTGTCCTGGCCGGGCACGGCGATGGCGAGCATGTCGGGCTGCGCAACGTCGATGCCCGGCTGCGGCAGGTTTACGGCGACGAGCACGGCCTGGTGATCGAGACGGCGCCCGGCGAAGGCACCCTGATCACGATGCGCGTCCCCAAGTCCCAGCCCCGCCACGATGCCTGATAGGGGTCAAACGCCTCCGGCGTTAGTCTTGGACCATGATTAACGTCCTCGTCGCCGACGACGAGCTGCCCGCCGTGGAGGAACTGGCCTTCCTGCTCGGCCGGGACGACCGGATCGGCACCATCCACCGCGCGTCCTCCGGGGCCGAGGCCCTGCGGGCTCTCGAGGCCGAGGAAGTCGACGCCGTGTTCCTCGACATCCACATGCCCGCACTCTCGGGCCTGGACATCGCCCGCGTCATCGCGCGCAGCAGCAAGCCTCCCGCCGTCGTGTTCGTCACCGCCGATGAGGACTGCGCCCTGGAGGCGTTCGACCTGGCCGCCGTGGACTACCTGCTGAAACCGGTCCGCGCCGAGCGGCTGGCGAAGTCGATCGGCAGGATCAGCGAGCTGCTCAAGGACGGCGGCCCGCGGCCGGAAATGATCACCGTGGATCTCGGCGGCACCACAAAGATGATCCGCCGGGAAGACGTAACCTATGTCCAGGCCCAGGGCGACTACGCCAGGCTGCACACCGCGGACGCCAGCTACCTCATCCGGGTCCCGCTGGCCGATCTGGAACAGCAGTGGGCCGAAGCCGGGTTCCTGCGCATCCACCGCTCCTACCTCATCGCGCTGAACCATGTCAGCCACATGAAGCTTGCCGCCGCCCGGCCCAGCGTCACCGTGGCGGGGGCCGAACTGCCCATCAGCCGGAGGCACCTGCCGTCGGTGCGCGAAAAGCTCGAGGCGACCCGGATCCGGCCGCAGGCATGACCCGCATCCGCGTCACCGCCCCCCGCGCCATCTCCCCGGGAAGCGGCGCACTGCCGGATGCGCGGTCGGCCGCCGATTCGCGCGACGCCGCCGAGGAATCCGATGCCGGCCAGGTGTTTGTCCGCTCGCTGATCCGCTCGCAGCTGCGGCTTGCCGTGGTGGTGGCCGCGGGATTCCTGCTGATCCTGGCCGCATTCCCGCTCATGCTGGGACTGGTCCCTGGCCTCGCAGAGTCAACGATTGCGGGCCTGCCCTTCGACTGGGTGCTGCTGGGCGCCGGAATCTATCCGGTGATCGGGCTCAGCGCCTGGCTGTACATCCGGACGGCGGCCCGGAACGAGGCCCGCTACCGGGATCTCGTCGGAGAGAAGTGAGGCAACCGTGAACCCGGTCGTCGGCATCTCGGCGTTCGCCGCCGTCTCACTGGCCACGGCCGTCATCGGTTTCTACGGGCTGCGGATCTCGCGCACCACCGGCGATTTCTACGTGGCGTCACGGACCGTCCGGCCCTGGTGGAATGCCTCCGCGATCGGCGGTGAATACCTCTCGGCGGCGAGCTTCCTCGGCGTCGCCGGGCTGATCCTGCTCTCCGGCACGGACGCCCTCTGGTTTCCGGTGGGGTACACCGCCGGCTACCTGATGCTGTTGCTCTTCGTCGCCGCCCCGCTCCGCCGCTCCGGCGCCTACACGATCCCCGACTTCACCGAAGCGCGGCTCGACTCCCGGGTGGTCCGCAGCGTCACGAGCGTCGTCGTCGTGATGGTCGGCTGGCTCTATATCGTCCCGCAACTCCACGGCGCGGCACTGGCCATCCGGATCACCACCGGGCTGCCGGCGTGGGTGGGGATGGTGGCCGTGGTCGCCGTCGTCTGCATCACGGTGGTGGCGGGCGGCATGCGCTCCATTACCTTTGTCCAGGCGTTCCAGTACTGGCTCAAACTGACGGCGCTGGCGGTGCCGGTCCTTTTTATCCTCTTCGTGCTGGCCGACGCCGGAACTCCTGCCGTGGCGGAAGCGTCCGTGAACCCGACGGGCGCTGCTCCCGCGGGGATGTATCAGAATATCTCCCTGCTGGTGGCGCTGCTGTTCGGGACGCTCGGGCTGCCGCACGTACTGGTGCGCTTCTACACGAATCCGGACGGGCAGTCGGCACGGCGGACCACGCTGATCGTCCTGGGCCTGTTGTCGGTCTTCTACCTGTTCCCTACGGCGTACGGGCTGATCGGCCGGATGTTCGCCCCCGAGCTGGCGCAGAGCGGGCAGTCCGACGCGCTGGTGCTGCTGCTCCCCGGAGAGCTGGTGGGCGGGATGGCGGGGGATCTGCTGTCCGCGCTGGTGGTGGCCGGGGCGTTTGCCGCGTTCCTGTCCACGACCTCCGGGCTGGTGGTCTCGCTCGCCGGGGTGATCAGCCAGGACCTCTTCGGCGGCAGTGTGAAGGGCTTCCGCCGGGCGGCCGTTATCTCGGCGGTGGTCCCGCTGGGCCTGGCGTCCATGACGGGTTCGCTCGCGCTGGCCGGGAGTGTGGGAATGGTATTCGCGTTTACCGCGTCCACGCTCTGCCCGGTGCTGCTGCTGGGCATCTGGTGGCGCGGGCTGACCGACGCCGGGGCGGTCGCCGGCATGGCGACGGGGGCCGTGTTGTGCGGCGGGGCGATGGTGGGTGGGGCCGTGCTGGGTGCCGCCGGGTCCCCGTCGTGGCTGGCGCAGCCCGCCGCCTGGACGGTGCCGGCCGCGTTTGCCGTGATGGTCCTGGTGTCGCGGGCCACCAGGAAGCGCGTGCCGCGGGGCATCACCCGGCTCATGACGCGGCTGCATACCCCGGAACGGCCGCTGGTCACCGAGCGCTGAGACGCTCAGTCGATGGCGGCCATGAGTTCGACGACCCGGTCCAGAAAGGCGTCCACCTGGTTCTCCTCGTAGCCGTCCCTCCCGACGGCGGGACGGAAGACGGCGCGGCGGACACTGTCCACGCTCAGCGGCGTGTCCTGTTCGAGGTACCCGATCAGCTCGTGGCAGAGGTCATCCACGTCCGTGGTGTTGTAGCTGCGGGCCTTGGCCTTCGCGGGCCGCCGGAAGCGCTGGCCGTCGGGGCGGTGCAGCCGCCCGCGGAGCATGCCGGCGATCC
>DATITT010000118.1:0-5164 GCA_035467435.1 Arthrobacter sp.
ATGGCGCCGGCGTCGTCGAACTCGATGTTCCAGTTCTTGCGCAACTGGGCGGCGAGGTCCTTGGCCTTCGGGGACAGGTCCTCGTTGCGGCTCAGCGGCAACACGGCTGCCTTGACCGGGGCCAGGCGCGGATCGAGCTTGAGCACGGTGCGGATGTCGACGCCGCCCTTGGCGTTGGGCGCCTCGTCCTCGGTGTAGGCGTCGATCATAAACGCCATGAACGAGCGGGTGAGGCCGGCGGCGGGCTCGATCACGTACGGTGTGTAGCGCTCGTTGGTGGCCTGGTTGAAGTAGCTCAGGTCCTGGCCGGAGGCCTTGGAGTGCGTGGACAGGTCGAAGTCCGTGCGGTTGGCGATGCCCTCGAGCTCGCCCCACTCCGAGCCGTGGAAGCCGAAGCGGTATTCGATGTCCGTGGTGCCCTTGGAATAGTGGCTGAGCTTTTCCAGCGGGTGCTCGAAGAAACGCAGGTTGTCTTCCCGGATGCCGAGGCCGGTGTACCAGGACATCCGCTCCTTCATCCAGTACTGGTGCCACTGCTCGTCGGTGCCGGGCTCGACGAAGAATTCCATTTCCATCTGTTCGAACTCACGGGTGCGGAAGATGAAGTTGCCCGGGGTGATCTCGTTGCGGAAGGACTTGCCGATCTGGCCGATCCCGAACGGGGGCTTCTTGCGCGAGGTGGTGAGCACGTTGGAAAAGTTGACGAAGATGCCCTGGGCCGTTTCGGGGCGCAGGTAGTGCAGGCCCTCTTCGGAAGCCACCGGGCCGAGGTAGGTCTTGAGCAGGCCGGAGAATTCCTGGGGTTCGGTCCATTCGCCGCGGGTGCCGCAGTTGGCGCAGGCGATGTCCTTGAGGCCGTTCTCGGCGGGACGGCCCTTCTTCTCCTCGTATTCTTCCTCGAGGTGGTCGGCACGGTAGCGCTTGTGGCAGGAGAGGCACTCGACCAGCGGGTCGGAGAACACGTCGACGTGGCCGGACGCTTCCCACACCTGGCGCGGCAGGATGACGGAGGAATCCAGGCCGACGACGTCTTCGCGGCCGCGGACCACGGACTGCCACCACTGCCGCTTGATGTTTTCCTTCAGCTCAGCACCGAGGGGCCCGTAGTCCCAGGCAGAACGCGAGCCACCATAGATTTCACCGGCCTGGAATACGAAACCCCGGCGCTTGGCGAGGGAAATGATCTGGTCGAGGACGGATTTTGCTGCCATGGGAACTCCACTTTCTACAGGGCCGCTGGGTGCGGTCCGCGGTTTGAGCCCCGGGACTCCGGCTGGTTGCCGGACGGGGCACTACAAAACGCAAATTTTTGACAGGAATCAGGCACACGCACCAAGCCCACATCCCGGGAGGGGTGCTGGATGATGGCGGTGCAGGAAGCTGCGCCTCCTAGCCTACCGGCCCGTTGGCTCCCGCCGGCCCCGCCCCAGGGCACCCCTGGGCCAGGGCAGGCTGGCTAGCACAATCGCGGCAAGGGTCAGCAGGGTTCCGAGCACGGTGGGCAGCGCCACCACGGTGCCGGGCACGGGGAACGCGAGGTCCAGTCCCAGCGAGCCCAGCAGCTGGCCCGCGATCATGCCGAGTCCGGTCACCAGCACGCCCAGGCTCCGGACCAGCAGGGCTCCGACGCCGATGAAGACGCAGCCCATGGGCCCGCCCAGGTAGTACCACCACTCCCCCGGCAGCGCGTTGCCCGGTCCCGCGACGGCGATCTTGACCAGCCAGGCGGCCCAGAGAACGACCGCGCCGGCGACGAAGTTCATCAACGTCGCGGCGATGGGCGTGCCGTAGTGCACGGCGGCGGTGCCGTTCATGGCCTGCTGGAAGCTCATCAGGAATCCGGCCAGAACGGGAAGCAGCACCGGAACCAGCAGCTCCGCCGGCCCCGAACCGGCGCCGGAGAAGCGCGGCGATACCGCCCAGGCGACGGCGGCGACGGTCAGGATGCTGCCGATCACCCGGATGCCGGTGATGGATCTCCGGCCGGCCGGCCCGATCCCCATCCGGTCCACGAGCAGCCCGCTGAGGGTCTGCCCGGTCACGGTAGCGACGGTAAACAGGGCAACTCCCAGCAGACCCACCGTGAAGGACTGTGCGAAAACGAAGAACCCTCCGATGCAGCCGGCCAGGACGTAGTAGGGCGGGAACTCGCGCTCCCGGACCGCCGGCAGGATCCGCCGCAGCCCGTCCCGGCCCCGTGGCAGCGCCAGCGACACCACGATCATCAGGACCAGCCCGGTCGTGAAGCTCACCACCGCGGCGGCGATTCCGTCCGCGAGCGCCACCCCGAGCGCGCCGTTGATCCTGCCCTGCACCGGCATCAGCAGCCCCGCTGCCACGGCAAGAGGCAACCCGGCGGGAAACGGAAGCCCGGGCTTGTGCGTCATTGCTGCCACCTTCTGTCAGGCATCATTGCTTGTATGAGCAACACGGAAATTGAAGAGATCCCCATCCGCGACGACATGATCCGGCTCGGCCAGCTCCTGAAGCTGGCCAGCCTGGTCGAGGACGGGGTGGAGGCGGCGGAACTGATCAAGGGCGGGCTCGTCAAGGTCAACGGTGAGATCGACGAGCGCCGCGGCCGCCAGCTCCACCACGGCGACACCGTCACTGTGAACGGGCGGACCGTGCGGATCAGCACGCCCGCCGGAGCGTAACCCCGGCGCCGGGCGGTTTGGCCGCCCGGCGTCCGGCGGCTACTTGTTCAGCACCCCATGGGTGAGGAACTCGGAGACGTGCCCGATTTCCTGCTGGTTGATCCCGTGCCACATCCCGGTGTAGAGCACCTTGGTGAGCTTGACGTGCTTGCGTACCCAGCCCATGGTGAACTCGATTTTGTCCGGCGTGATCACCGGATCCTGCTGGTCGCGGCCCCAGAACATCGGCACCGTCCTGTCCAGTTCGGCGTCGTGGAAGCTGGGGTCACCGCCGCCGTCGACCGCAAAACCGGACAGCCCGACGACGGCGGCATAGTCCGCGGGGCGCCGGCGCAGCAACGTGGTGGCCAGCGCCATGCCCATCGAGAAGCCCAGCAGCGTAACGGACGGGTGGTTCGGCCGGACCGAGTCGAGCCAGTCCTCCACATACCCGGCTGCGTCCTTGACCGCTTCGAGGGAGTAGTCGATCGACGCTGTCAGCGGGAACCAGGTGAAGCCTGCCCCGGACACCATCGGAGCGCGCACCGAGGCCACCACAAATTCCTGCGGCAGCAGCTCCGCCAGGCTCAGGAGATCCTCTTCGTTGGCCCCGTAGCCGTGCAGCAGGACCAGGAGCGGCTTTCCGGCACGCTCCTCCTCGGGCTTGGACCATAGGACAACGGGGGCGGGGAAGGCAGCGGCTTGAGTCATGGCTCCATTCTTACAGTTACCCGAAGGTAACAACCTACGGTGGCGTAGCTTTGCAGGAAGAGGGCACGATATGAGGGTGAGCAAAACCGAAGCCATGGAGAACTCTCCAGACAACGCCGTGACCCACCCGTGGACCCGCTATGTGGCCATGGGAGACTCCTTCACCGAAGGCATTGGTGATCCCGAGCCGGCGAGCCCGGGGGGCCACCGGGGCTGGGCGGACCGGGTGGCCGAGGAGCTGAGCCGCGGCCACGAGGACTTCGCCTACGCCAACCTCGCCGTCCGCGGCCGGCTCCTGCAGCAGGTCGTGGACCAGCAGCTGGCCCACTGCCTGTCCCTCCGGCCCGACCTCGTGACGCTGTCCGCCGGCGGGAACGACCTGATCCGCCCCGGCGGGGATCCGGATGCCCTGGCCGAGAAGCTGGACTCGGTGGTGCAGATCCTCACCCTGGCCGGCGCCACGGTGGTCCTTTTCAACGGTCCCGACACCGGTTCGTCCGTGCTGGGCCGGGTGCGCAGCAAAGTGGCCATCTACAACGAGAACCTCCGCACCATCGCGGCCCGCCACGACGCCATCATCGCGGACATGTGGTCCCTGCGGCAGCTGAACGATCCGCAAATGTGGGATGCGGACCGCCTGCACTTCTCACCGCTGGGCCATCACACCATCGCGGCCATGGTCCTGGATTCGCTCAACGTCGAGCACACCCTGGAACCGCTGTCCCCCAAACCCCTGCCGCAGCGCAGCTGGCGGCAGGCGCGGTCCGGCGATCTGGTCTGGGCACGCGAACACTTCGTGCCCTGGGTGGTCCGCCGGCTCCGGAACCGTTCCTCCGGCGACGGCATCACGGCCAAGCGGCCCCTCCCGGGGCCCGTCTTCGGCCCCGGGATGCCGCTCGGCTCGGGCGAGGGTCCGCCCGGCTCCGGGGAGCCGGTGCGCTCCTGACCAAGGCCCTGCCCGGGCACCCGGGAGACGGCAGCCCGGCGGGCGGGCACCACAGTCCGGGTGTGGGCGTTAAGCTGGAAGAACACTTCCTGAGAGGCCCGGTACCGTGAACAGTCTGTTCTTTTGGATCATCATTTTGTCATTCCTGATCCCGATGGCGATGCGCTACTACAAGAAGTCGATGCGCGGCCGGAACCAGAACCAGGGCATGCCCGGCGGCCCGGACCAGTTCGGGCAGTTCCCCGGAGACAATCCCGGCCACCACCCCGGCCCGCAGAACAAGCAGCCGCGTGACGGGTTCACCCAGCGGGACTACTTCGGTGCCTTCGGCCAGCTCGGCGCCCCGCAGCAGCCAGCACCGCCGGCCAACCAGCCGTATCCCGGCCAGCAGTACCCCGGCCAGCAGGGATACCAGTCCCCCGTCCCCTATGAGGACAGCCCGGGTTACCCCGGCAACCAGCCCCAGCCTTTCCAGCAGGACCCGCAGCAGTCCCGGGCTCCGCAACCCAATACCCCGCAGTCCAACACTCCCCAGTCGAACACCTGGCAGCCCGACACCCAGCAGCCGTCGGGCCCGGCGGTGCCCCCGCCGCCGTCGGCCCCGCAGGGATTCCGGGCGCGCAAGCTCGCGGAACTGGACCAGCGGTACAGCGAGGGCGAGCTCACCATGGAGGACTACATGGCCCAGCGCGCGGAGATCATGAAGGGCTAAAACCCCACAACACACAACACACAGCACACAGCAACGCGGGGTCACTCCGCGCCCAGGATCCGGTACCGGATGGGCGTGGAGTGACCCCGCGTTGCTTTGTTCAAGGCGGACCGGGTCAGGCGGTCCGGTCGGGGTCCGGTCCGGGTCCGGTCCGGTCCG
>DATITT010000119.1:0-9296 GCA_035467435.1 Arthrobacter sp.
AGTAGGCCCAGAGGGCGTCGCGGTGCAGGAGGGGCCACAGGTCATGGTCGAAGGCAGGCCGGATTCCCGCCTCCGCGAATTTCGCCACGGCGCTTTCGGTGCAGTACCTCAGCGTCACGGCGTCGGGGTAGTAACCGGCGAGGGTCGCCTTGGCCCGGTAGGGGGTGCCGCGCCGGGAGGCCGCGATGATGAGCGGTTCCCGGCCCGACGGAAGGTAGCGGAGGCCGCCGTTTTCGCCGGGCAGGAACCGTCCGCCGCGGCCTTCGGTCAGCTGGCCCAGGGCATCGAAGAAGTTCAGGCCCATGCCGCGCACCAGTACCGGTTTGACCGCCGGCACCAGCGACCAGTCGACGTCGGCCGGAGCCGCCGGAGGCAGGTACAGCAGCCCAAGGGCCTCCGCAGCCGCCTGGAGTTCGCGTTGTTCGGGGTTGAGCCGCGATTCCAGGTGGCCGAGGGCCAGCACCACGGAATCGACGGTGAGGACCGCCCCGTCGGCCAGTCCGACGTCGAACCTCACCCGCCCGTCGTCGTCCTCCCCGGCTCGGGGCGCGCCAGCATGGCGGACGGATGTCGCCGTCGTGTCGTGGAATTCCACCGTCGCGCCGGCCGGGAGGCAGGACAGCAACTCCTCCAGGGTTGAGCGCAGGTAGCGCCCGTACAGGGCCCGGCTGGGGAAGTCCGCCGCCCCGAGCCCGCAGAGTTCGGCGCGATCCTGGGCAGCGAGGGAGGGGAGGGGCTGTTCCTGCTGCAGTTCACGCCAGCGGTCGAAGGTGTGGCCGGCGAGCGGCCGCGCGAGGTCGGG
The DNA here is from genome assembly GCA_035467435.1 of Arthrobacter sp. Classification (GTDB taxonomy): domain Bacteria; phylum Actinomycetota; class Actinomycetes; order Actinomycetales; family Micrococcaceae; genus Arthrobacter. The sequence continues at coordinate 803 of DATITT010000119.1, forward strand.
GTCCTCGGGGATGACGGTGGGGTAGAACGACTGCGTGTTCATCAGGTAGAGCCGGGACTGGCCGGGCTGCCAGACGTGCCCCGGCCCCGCGGGATAGGGGTCGATAACGTCAATGTGCAGGGTGGCGTCCGGTCCGGCGGGCACCCAGTTGGCCAGCAGCCGCTCCAGGGCGCTCGTGCCCCGGGGGCCGGCGCCAATCACTGCCGTCCGGATGCTCTGCGATATGCCCACGGCATCCAGCGTATCCGCTACCGGCCCGCGGCCCGGACCCGCGTGAGGGACCCGGGACGGGTTCCGGGGGCTGCGGCGTGACTTGCCACTGGCGCGCCGATGTTGCTTGGATGGAAAAATGACCTCCGCTGAAGCTGCGCCCCCGCCCCCGTCCGACCGTCCCGCCGCGAGCGTCCCCGCGGACACCGCCGTGGGAACCGCGCCCGAACCCGTTGACGAGAACATCTGGCTCGAGGAGATCTACGGCGAGGAACAGCTGGCCTGGGTCCGGGAGCAGAACGCCCGCACCGAGGAGCTGCTGGAGGATGCGGAGTACACCGCCCTGGAAAGCAGCATCCTGGAGGTGCTGGACTCCACCGACCGGATCGCTATGGTGGGCAAGCACGGCGAGTGGTACTACAACTTCTGGAAGGACCGGCAGAATCCGAAGGGCCTGTGGCGCCGGACCAGCTGGGACAGCTACCGCGGCGGAGCCCCGGAGTGGGACGTCCTGCTGGATGTCGACGCGCTGGCCGCGGCGGAAGGCGAGGAGTGGGTCTTCCACGGCGCCAACTTCCTGCGCCCGGCCGCCGGCGAGCCGCACCGGCTGGCGCTGCTGGCACTCTCCCCCGACGGCGGCGACGCAAACCGCTACCGCGAGTTCGACGTCGAGACCCGCAGCTTCGTGGACCCGGCTGCCGGCGGCTTCGACCTGCCGACAGCGAAGGGCAACGCCTCCTGGCTGGACGCCGACACCCTGCTGGTCTCCTCCACGGCCGGGGGGCTGCCCGCCACCACGTCCTCCTACGCCCGGACCGGCGTCAAGCTGCGCCGCGGCGGATCCCTTGCCACGGCGGAACGGCTGTTCGATATCCCCGAGGACCACATGATGGCCCTCGTGGCGCATGACTCCACCCCGGGCTTCGAACGGACCTTTGCCGTGGACTGGATCAGTTTCTTCGAGAAGACCACCTCGGTGCTGCGCGACGGCCGGTGGGTGCAGCTCGACGTCCCCGCGGACGTCAACCTCAGCTCGCACCGCGAATGGCTGCTGTTCCGGCCGCGAAAGGACTGGACCGTCGGCGCGAGGACCTACCCGGCGGGATCCCTGCTCGCCGCCGGCTTCGAGGAGTTCCTGGCCGGGGGCCGGGAGCTGTCCGTGCTGTTCACCCCGGATGAGCACACCTCCCTGCAGTCCTGGAGCTGGACGCGGGACTTCCTGCTGCTGAACCTGCTCCGCGACGTCTCCTCGGAGATCCGGGTCCTCGATCCGCAGCAGCCCGGGACGGACACCGCCTGGGCTTCCACCGTGCTGGACGCCTGCCCGCCGCTGCACGACGTCAACGCCTACGCCGTCGACGACGAGGACACCGCCAGCGGCTCGGACGACGACTCGGACGACGACGGTACCGACGGCGCCGCACCGCCAGCCGAAGGGGAGGCTCCCGGCGCGGGGAACGACTTCTGGCTCGTGGCCACCGGTTTCACGACGCCGAGCACCCTCACCCGCGGCACCCTGATGCGGAACGCCCGCGGCGGTGTGGACGGCACGCACGAGGTGATCCGGTCCTCGCCGTCGTTCTTCAATGAAGACGCCTACGAGGTCCAGCAGCACTTTGCCGTGTCCCAGGACGGCACCCGCGTGCCGTATTTCCAGGTGGCCTCCAGGGACCTCGTGCTGGACGGCCAGAACCCCACGCAGCTGTCCGGCTACGGCGGCTTCGAAATTTCCCGGACCCCCGCCTACAGCGGCGCGGTCGGCCGCGCCTGGCTGGAACGCCGCACGCAGGAATCCGCCGGGCACGAGGGGGATGCACCGCACACCCGCGGCGGCGTCTACGTCGTGGCCAACATCCGCGGGGGCGGAGAATACGGCCCCTCGTGGCACCGCGCGGCCCTGCAGGAGAAGCGGCACCGGGCCTACGAGGATTTTGCCGCCGTGGCGGCAGACCTGATCTCCCGCGGCGTGACCTCCCGCGAGCGCCTTGGCTGCGTCGGCGGATCCAACGGCGGCCTGCTGGTGGGGAACATGCTCACCCGGTATCCGGACCTCTTCGGGGCCGTCTCCTGCGGGGTGCCGTTGCTGGACATGCGCCGCTACACCAAGCTGTCCGCCGGGTACTCCTGGATAGCCGAATACGGTGATCCCGACGTTCCCGAGCAGTGGGACTTCATCAAGACGTTCTCCCCGTACCACCTGCTCAGGGACGGGGTGGACTACCCGGAGACGTTCATCTGGACGGCCACCTCGGACGACCGCGTGGGGCCGGTCCAGGCCCGCAAGATGGCGGCCCGCATGCAGGCGATGGGCATCCCCAACGTCTGGTTCCACGAGGCGCTGGAAGGCGGCCACGCGGGTGCCTCGGACAACCGCCAGGCCGCGGCGCTGCAAAGCCGCAGCCAGCATTTCCTGTGGCGGGCCCTGGCCGGACGGGACGCCTGAGCCGCCGCCCTCCCCCGGAAGGGCAACGCGGGGTCACGTCGGGCCCATGCGGCGGCCCGGGACGGGCCGGACGTGACCCCGTGTTGCTCGTTTTGCACTGCATGGCCCCTTCTGCGTATCCTTGGTTGGCTAGTTAATAGCAATTGGAGACGTGCCAGAGCGGCCGAATGGGCTTCACTGCTAATGAAGTGTGGGGCACAACTCCACCGGGGGTTCAAATCCCCCCGTCTCCGCGTTTGGCCCCGGTCCCTGGACCGGGGCCTTTTGCGTTCCCGGGCACCGCGGGGCCGCCGCCACGTCCGGGTCCCGGACAACGGACGCCTTTCCCGCGACCCGGGTGGCAGGATAGGCCCATGACGAGCACCAACGCGTTCGACGCGATCATCGTAGGCGGCGGCCACAACGGCCTGGCCGCGGCAGCATATCTGTCCCAGGCCGGCCGGAAGGTCCTGCTGCTGGAGAAGCTGGAGCACCCCGGCGGTGCTGCGGTGTCCGCCCAGGCGTTCGACGGCGTCGACGCGCGCCTCTCGCGGTATTCCTACCTCGTGAGCCTGCTCCCGCAGCAGGTCATCGACGACCTTGGCCTGCGCATCCGGCTGGCACGGCGCCGGTATTCGTCCTACACCCCCGACCCGCACAACGGCAGGAGCGCCCTGCTGATCGACAACGGGGATGCCGGGGCCACCGCGGCGTCCTTTGCCGCCGTCGGGGCTCCCGACGGCGAATTCCACGCCTTCACCGAGTTCTACACCGGCTGCCGCCGGCTCACCGAGGCCCTCTGGCCCACCATGACGTCGCCGCTGCCGACCCGCTCCGAAGCCAGGACCCTCGCGGCCGGGGCCGGGGCGGCGGAGGCGTGGGATGCCATGATCGAACGGCCCATCGGGGATACCATCGCCCGGTCACTCCAGCACGATCTGGTCCGCGGCGTGGTGCTGACGGACGCCCTGATCGGCACCTTTGCCCGGGCCGGCGACGAGGACCTGCAGCAGAACATCTGTTTCCTGTACCACCTGGTCGGCGGCGGGACGGGTGACTGGGACGTTCCCGTTGGCGGGATGGGCGCGGTATCCGGGGAACTGGAACGCTCCGCCCGCGAGGCCGGGGCGGCCATCCTGACGTCCGCGGACGTCACCGCTGTCCGCCCGGGCGGTGTGGTCAGTTACCGGCAGAACGGGGCAGAGCACACGGCCACCGCAGCATGGGTCCTCGCCAACGTGGCCCCGGTGGTGCTGGACCGGCTCAGGAGCTCCGGGGCCTCCCGCGGCACCGCCACGACGACGCAGAACCCGAACCATCTCCGGGAGGGCGCCCAGGTCAAGGTGAACCTGCTGCTGAAACGGCTCCCCCGGCTGCTGGATCCGAAGGTCAGCCCGGAAGCTGCCTTCGGCGGCACCTTCCACATCAACGAGACCTGGTCGCAGCTCGACGCCGCCTACCTCGCCGCCGCGGCCGGAACCATCCCGGACCCGCTGCCCTGCGAGATTTACTGCCATTCCCTCACGGACCCCAGCATCCTGTCCCCGGAGCTGCAGGCCTCCGGAGCGCAGACCCTCACGGTGTTCGGCCTGCACGTCCCGGACCGGCTGATCACACCGGACAACAATGACCAGCGCCGCGCGGAACTGCAGGCCGCGGTCCTGAAGTCCCTGAACTCGGTCCTGGCCGAACCCATCGAGGAGCTGCTGCTGGCCGGACCTGACGGGCAGCCCTGCATCGAGACCAGAACCACCCTGGACATTGAGCGCGCGGTCGGCATGCCGCGGGGCAACATCTTCCACGGGGGCCTCGACTGGCCCTTCGTCGAGGACGACGCACCGCTGGACACCCCGGCGCAGCGCTGGGGCGTCGCGACAGATGACCCGCAGCTCCTGCTCTGCGGCTCCGGGGCCCGGCGCGGCGGCGCCGTCAGCGCCATCGGCGGGCACAACGCGGCCATGGCAGTGCTGGAGTCCGGGCCGCCGGACTCCGGCCCGCTGGGATCAGGCCGTGCCCCACTGGGCTAAGCCGGGCCGGGTTCCTGGCGCTGGCCGTGGTCCTGGTCCTGGTCCTGGATAGCCTGACGCTGCCCCGGCACGCAGGGGCCCAGGTCAGCCGGCCTGTCCAAGCACCAGCGGCAGCACCGCGCCGGCGCCCGCGAGCCTGAGGGCCCGGCCGGCGACGGTCACGGTCCAGCGGCTGTCGACCAGATCATCGATCAGCATCACGCTCTGGCCCTGGATCCCGGCCAGGGCCGCTTCCAGTTCCGGCCCCACCACGAGGCGGTCCCAGACCCCGGCAAGCCGGTAGGCGCTGTTGCCGCCGCGCCCGCCGGTCGGTCCGCCGTGCTCAAGCTGCAGCTGCCCCAGGTAGGGGATCCGGCCGATCTCCGAGATGCCCCGGGCCAGCGAGTCCACCAGGGCAGGCTTGCCGCGGGACGGGACGCTGATGATGGCGGCGGGCCGCCCCGCGCCGCTCCAGCCGGGCGTGCGGGTGTCGCCGGCGCCCCACTCGCGCAGCACCTGGACGCAGGCCTGCAGCATGCCGGGGTCCACGGTCCGGTCGGGGGCTCCGGAGGAGAAGGCTTCGCGCAGGGCGCCGCCCCAGCCCAGGTCGGTGAGGCGTGCCAGCGCACGGCCGGCGGCGACGCTTTCCTCGGGCTTGATCTTGCCCTTGACGGGCACGCCCAGCCGGTCCATGCCGCTGGGCCACTGCAGCCGGGGTTCCAGCGGGACACCGGCACGGCTCAGCGTCTGGCCCGCGGCCTCGGTGGCCGCGGCGGCAATGTCCGCCGGGAACCACTGTCCGGCGCAGTTGTCGCAGCGGCCGCAGGCGCGGGCGGTCTCGTCGTCGAGGACCGAGGTGATGTATTCCATCCGGCAGCCGGCGGTGTCCTGGTAGATGACCATGGAGTCCTGCTCGTCCACCCGGGCCTCCGCGATCCGGGTGTACCGCTCGGCGTCGTAGTTCCACGGCTGGCCGGTGGAACGCCAGCCGCCGCCGACCCGTTCCACGGCGCCGTCGACCGCCAAGACTTTCAACAGCAGCTCCAGCGGCGTCCGGCGCAGATCCACGCGCGCCTCCAGCGCGACCGTGGACACGGCGGTCCCCGCTTCGGCGAGGGCGGTCAGCACCGCACCGGCCTTCTCCTCCGACGGCATGGACGCCGTGGCGAAGTACTGCCAGATGTCCCGGTCCTCGGACCCGGGCAGCAGGAGCACGTCGGCGTTGGCGGCCCCACGGCCGGCACGCCCGACCTGCTGGTAGTAGGCCACGGGCGAGGACGGCGCCCCCAGGTGCACCACGAACCCGAGATCCGGCTTGTCGAAGCCCATACCGAGGGCTGACGTGGCCACGAGGGCCTTGACCTGGTTGTCCTTCAGGAGCTGCTCGGCGCGTTCCCGGTCGGCGGGGTCGGTGCGTCCGGTGTAGGCAAGCACCTCGTGCCCGGCTTCGGCCAGGAGCCGTGCGGTGTCCTCGGCGGCGGAGACCGTCAGGGTGTAAATGATTCCGCTGCCGGGCAGGTCCTTCAGGTGTGTGAGCAACCAGCCGAGCCGGTCGCGGGAGTCCGGCAGGCTCAGCACGCCGAGCCGGAGCGATTCCCGGCCCAGGGCGCCGCGGATGGTCAACACACCGGCGCCCAGCTGCTCCTCGATGTCGTGGACCACCCGGGAGTTGGCCGTGGCGGTGGTGGCCAGCACCGGCACCGACTCCGGCAGCTGGGTGATCAGGTCCGCGATGCGCCGGTAGTCGGGCCGGAAGTCGTGGCCCCAGTCCGAGATGCAGTGTGCCTCGTCGATCACCAGAAGCCCGGTGCGGCGGATCAGCTCGGGAAGCTGGTTCTCCCGGAAGGAGGGATTGGTGAGCCGCTCGGGTGAGACCAGCAGGACATCGACCTCATCTGCCGCGAGCTGTTCGCGGACCGTGTCCCATTCCAGCTGGTTCGCGGAGTTGATGGCCACCGCCCGGACCCCGGCCCGTGCCGCGGCGGCCACCTGGTCACGCATGAGGGCCAGCAGCGGGGAGACGATCAGGGTGGGACCGGCGCCGCGGCGCCGGAGCAGCAGGGACGAAACGAAGTACACCGCCGACTTTCCCCAGCCGGTGCGCTGCACGACGAGGGCCCGCCGGCCGCCGTCGACAAGGGCCTCGATGGCCTCAAACTGGCCGTCATGGAACTCCGCGGCGGGGTGCCCGACCAGCTCGCGCAGCACTTCCTGGGCCTGCTCCCGGGTCCCGGCGGAACCGGCGCCTCCGGCGGGACCGGCGCCTCCGGCAAGATCAGCGGAAGCGGAAAGGACTGCAGCGTTCTGGTTATTGGCCATTGGTTCAGTATCCCAGCCCCCTCCGACAGCCGCGAAGCCGGGGGCGCCGCTATGTGGACAATCACAGCGGATCCGCCCGCTCTCCGGCCGCACGAAGACGCCACCAACGCTCCTTCACGGCACGGTTCGGCCGTCCACGTAAGATAAGACGCGTGACTATGGACCAGACAAAGACTTTTGACCTCTCGGCCTCCTTCAAGGCCTACGACGTGCGTGGCATCGTCGGCGAATCGATCACCGCGGAGATCGTCGAGGCGGTGGGCGCGGCGTTTGTCGACGTCCTGCAGCTCGAGGGCAAAACGGTGCTGGTCGGCGGCGACATGCGGCCGTCCTCCCCCGAGTTCAGCAAGGCCTTTGCCAACGGCGCCGCCCGGCGCGGCGCCAACGTCCAGCTCCTCGACCTCATCTCCACCGATGAGCTCTACTACGCCTGCGGCTCGCTCAATGCGGCCGGCGCCACTTTCACCGCCAGCCACAACCCCGCAGGGTACAACGGCATCAAGATGGCCAAGGCCGGGGCCGAGCCGATTTCCTCCGAATCCGGGCTCAAGGAAATCCAGGCCCGCGCCGAGGAATACCTCAACTCCGGGTCCATCCCCGCCGCCCCCACGCGCGGCCTGATCGGCGTGCACGACGTCCTGAAGGACTACTCCGAGTACCTCCGCAGCCTCGTGGACCTCCGCGGCTCCCGTCCGCTGAGGGTCGTCGTTGACGCCGGCAACGGCATGGCCGGCCTCACCACCCCCGCTGTGCTCGGCGACGCCCTGCTGCCCAAGCTCCCCCTCGAGATCATCCCGCTCTACTTCGAGCTCGACGGCTCCTTCCCGAACCATCCCGCCAACCCGCTGGAACCGGAGAACCTCCGCGACCTGCAGGCCGCCGTCGTCGAGCACGGGGCGGACATCGGACTGGCGTTCGACGGCGACGCCGACCGCTGCTTCGTCATCGACGAAAAGGGCGAACCTGTCTCGCCGTCGGCGATCACCGGCATGGTGGCCCGCCGCGAAATTGGCCGCGCGCAGGGCCTCGGCGAGGACAACCCAACCGTCATCCACAACCTGCTGACCTCCCGCGCCGTCCCTGAACTGGTGGAACGCCACGGCGGCCGGTCCGTGCGCACCCGTGTGGGCCACTCCTTCATCAAGGCTGTCATGGCCGCGGAGGGGGCTATCTTCGGCGGCGAACACTCCGCCCATTTCTACTTCCGCGACTTCTGGAACGCAGACACCGGCATGCTCGCCGCCATGCACGTCCTCGCAGCCCTGGGCGAACAGGACGGCCCGCTCTCCGAACTCGGCCGCGAATACGAGCCGTACATGTCCTCCGGCGAGATCAACTCGGAAATCGAAGACAAGGCCGGCGCCGTGGAACGGGTCCGCCACGACTTCCATACCGAGGACGTCGAGGTGGACTACCTGGACGGCAGCACCTTCATCGCCACGGACGGCAGCTACTGGTTCAACCTGCGGCCCTCCAACACCGAGCCGTTCCTCCGTCTGAACGTCGAGGCCACGGACGGGGCCACCATGGAGCGTGT
>DATITT010000120.1:0-10667 GCA_035467435.1 Arthrobacter sp.
TCGAGCGGGTCCTGGGCGAAGATTCCGGGCGGCACCGCGAAGCCGAGGTGCGTCCAGGCCGGGGCGAGCGCGATGCGCCCCCGCGGGGTGCGTCCCAGCAGTCCCTCGCGGACGAGGTACGGCTCGGCGACGGTTTCCACCGTTTCGGTCTCTTCGCCCACGGCGATGGCCAGGGTGGACAGGCCCACCGGCCCTCCCCCGAATTTGGTGATGAGGGCCTCGAGGACTGCACGGTCTAGCCGGTCCAGTCCGCGTTTGTCGACCTCGTACATGTCCAGCGCCGCGGAGGCGGCGCGGGCATCGATCTGATCGATGCCGTGCACCAGCGCCCAGTCGCGGACCCGGCGCAGGAGCCGGTTGGCGATGCGGGGCGTGCCGCGGGAACGGCCCGCGATTTCGCTGAAGCCTGCGGAGTTGACCTTGAGGTCCAGGAGTCCGGCGGAGCGCCGGAGGACGAGCTCCAGCTCGGCCACGGAGTAGAACTCGAGGTGGCCGGTGAATCCGAAGCGGTCCCGCAGCGGTCCGGGCAGCAGGCCGGCGCGGGTGGTCGCGCCGACCAGGGTGAACGGCGGGATTTCCAGCGGGATGGCAGTGGCGCCGGCACCCTTGCCGACGACGATGTCGACCCGGAAGTCCTCCATCGCCATGTAAAGCATTTCCTCGGCCGGCCGGGACATCCGGTGGATCTCGTCGAGGAAAAGCACTTCACCTTCGGAGAGCGAGGACAGGATGGCTGCCAGGTCGCCGGCGTGCTGGATGGCGGGGCCGCTGCTGATCCGCAGCGGGGCGTTCATCTCCGCCGCGATGATCATGGACAGTGTGGTTTTGCCCAGCCCGGGAGGGCCGGAGAGCAGAACGTGGTCGGCGCTGCGGCCGCGCATGCGCGAGGCCTCCAGGACAAGGGAGAGCTGCCGGCGGACCCGGTGCTGGCCGACGAAGTCGTGCAGGTTCTTGGGCCTGAGGGCGGCTTCGATGACCCGCTCCTCCGGCTCCTCTCCCCCGGCGACAATCGACGGCTCAGCCACGGGCGCCTGCCCTGTTCCCGGCGCGGGCGCCGTCCTGGCCCAGCCAGCGGAGGGTGGCGCGCAGGATCTCGGCCACGTTGCCCTTCTCGGCCAGTTCGGGGGAATCCGCCACGGACTTGTCGATGCTGGACGTGGCGTCCTTCTCGGACCAGCCGAGACTCGTCATGGCCGCCACGACCTGCGGCTTCCAGACCGCTTCGGAGGATGCTGCCGGTGCCGTGGCACCGGCAGCGGTACCGTGCGGCACGAGTTTTCCGGCCAGTTCCAGCACAATCCGGCCGGCGACCTTGGGGCCGATACCGGGCACCTTCGTGAAAGCCTTGCCGTCGCCGGAGTGCGCTGCGACCCGGATCGCTTCGGGCTCGTGCACGGCCAGGACGGCCAGTGCCAGCCGGGGTCCAACGCCGCTGACGCTGAGCAGGATATCGAAGACTTCGCGTTCGTCGTCGCTGCCGAAGCCGAACAGGGTGAGGGAATCCTCGCGGACAATCAGGGAGGTGAAGAGCTTCCCCTCCTCGCCGGCGCGGAGCCTGCTGAGCGTCTGCGGCGTGGCGTTCACGCTCATGCCGGCGCCGTTGAGGTCGATCACGGCGGAGGACAGGCCGACGTGCGCTACGGTTCCGCGGAGAAAACTGATCAAAGCCGGGCTCCTGAAAATTCAGCTGACATAGAGAACCGGGAAGACCCGGCTATCCGAACATATCTACGAATACCCTATCAAGTGCTGCGGCCGCACAGCCGGACATTCAGCGCGCACGGCGCGCTTTGGCCTCCGCGTCCGCCCAGGCCCGCTGGGCCGGCGTCAGGGACAGGCTGCCCGGTCCCGTGCTGACTGCGCCCTTGTTCGAGGTTCCGCTTCCGGCCCGCCAGGCGTGCGTGATGGCCAGCGCGAGGGCATCGGCGGCGTCGGCCGGCCGGGGCGGGGCGTCGAGCCGGAGGATCTTGGTGACCAGCTTGGTGACCGCATCCTTGTTGGAGGTTCCGCTGCCGGTCACGGCGGCTTTCACCTCGGACGGGGTATGCAGGGCCACCGGGATGCCCCGGCGTGCGGCGGCGGCGATCACCACCCCCGATGCCTGGGCGACCCCCATCACGGTGCTGACGTTGAGCTGCGAGAAGACGCGTTCGACGGCGAGGACGTGCGGTTCGTACTGGTCGAGCCACTCATCGATGGAGGTGGCGATGACCAGCAGGCGCTGGTCCAGGCTCTCCTCCGGGGAGGTTCCGACGACGCCGAACGCCACCATGGTGGCGCGGCGGTTCTTTTCGACGTCCACGACGCCGATCCCGCAGCGGGTGAGGCCCGGATCGACACCGAGGACGCGGAGGGTCACTCGGATTCCAGTGCGGCCTGCACTTCGTCGCTGAGGTCGGCGTTGCTGTAGACGTTCTGGACGTCGTCGAGTTCCTCGAGGGCGTCGACAAGCTTCAGGAATTTCTTCGCGGCGTCGAGATCCAGCGGGACCTGCATGGACGGGACGAACTCCGCCTCGTCGGTGTCGTACTCCATCCCGGCTTCCGTAAGCGCATCGCGGATGGCCTGAAGGTCAGTCGGCTCGGAGTGGATCTCGAAGCTGTCGCCGTTGTCCTTGACTTCCTCGGCGCCGGCGTCGAGGACGGCCATCAGGACGTCGTCCTCGCTCAGGGCGTTCTTCGGCAGCGAGACAACGCCCTTGCGGGAGAAGAGGTAGCTGACGGAACCGGGGTCGGCGACGGTGCCGCCGTTGCGGGAGATGGCGAGCCGGACCTCGGAGGCTGCACGGTTCTTGTTGTCCGTGAGGCATTCGATCAGCAGCGCGGAGCCCTGCGGTCCGCGGCATTCGTACATGATCTCGGTGTAGTCCACGACTTCGCCGGTGAGGCCGGCACCGCGCTTGATGGCGCGGTCGATGTTGTCAGCGGGGACCGAGGTTTTCTTGGCCTTGGTGACGGCGAGTTCCAGGCCCGGGTTGCCGGCGAGGTCGGGGCCGCCCATGCGTGCGGCAACTTCGATGTTCTTGATCAGCTTGGCGAACGACTTGGCCCGGCGGCTGTCGAGGATGGCCTTCTTGTGCTTGGTCGTCGCCCATTTGGAGTGGCCTGACATGCTTACGCTTCTCCTCTGATCATTCGAATAAACAATTCATGCACGCGCTTCTCCCCCGTCACTTCCGGATGGAAGGAGGTGGCCAGCAGCTTGCCGGAACGCACAGCAACAATTCTAGCCGTCCCGGCCAGCGCCTCGGGGTGGGAGGCCTTGGAAGGTTCCACGGTGGCGAGCACCTCCACGCCGGCGCCGACGCGCTCCACCCAGGGCCCGCGGATGAAGACCGCGTGGACCGGGGCGACGCCGTCTGCGGTGGCGCTGAAGCCGAGGCCCTTGAAGTCGAGGTCAGTTTCGAAGGATTCGCGCTGCCGGCCGAAGGCGTTCCGGCGCACCGTGATGTCCAGTCCGCCGAAGGTCTGCTGCGGGTTGCCGGCGAGGTCCTTGGCGGGGTCGGTGATCTCCTCCGCGAGGAGGATCATTCCGGCGCAGGAGCCGTAAACCGGCAGCCCGTCCCGGATGCGTTGGCGCAGCGGGTCGCGGAGCCCGAAGGCGCGGGACAGCTTGTCGATGGTGGTCGATTCTCCGCCGGGAATGATGAGGCCGTCGAGGCCGTCGAGTTCGGACGGCCGGCGGACGCCGATGCCCGTGGCACCGGCCGCTTCCACGGCGCGCAGGTGTTCGCGGAAGTCGCCCTGGAGTGCCAGGACGCCGATCCGCAGCCCTGTTCCCACGCGGGAAGAGGGCGCAGAAGTGGGGTTGGTCATCGGACCAGCATAGTGGCCCGGACACGTCCGCTGCCGCTTCCCGGCGCGCTTCCATGCCGCCGCTGGGATATATTACAAAGCATGTTTTACTTCAGCGTTCCGCTCGGCAAGCTCGTCCGCCGGGTCTCCCGGCTCAGGGGCGGAGGCTCTGCCCTTCCCGGGCTCGTGGTTGAAAAAATTGACCCCGGCTTTATGCGCAGGACCCTGTCCACGCTGCCGCACGGCGTCGCCGTCGTCAGCGGCACGAACGGCAAGACGACCACCACGAAAATGGTGGTGGAACTGCTGGAGAGCCAGGGCCTGAAGGTGTTCACCAACCGCACCGGCAGCAACTTCACCCGCGGCGTGGCCGCTGCGCTGCTTGGCGAGGTGGACTGGCGGGGACGGCTGAACGCGGACGTCGCCGTACTGGAACTGGACGAGGCCCACGCTGTGCACTTCGTCAACCAGGTACCGCCGCGCTACTGCCTTCTGCTGAACGTCCTGCGGGACCAGCTGGACCGCTTCGGCGAGATCGACAAGACGGCGCAGCTGCTGCAGCACATCGCCTCCAAGACCACCGGTACGGTGGTGCTGAACCGGGAGGACCCACGGGTCGCGCGAATCGCGGAAACGCTCAAAACAGCTACCGTCACCGGTCCCGGCGTCCTGTATTTCGGCCTCGACGATTCCCTGCTGAGCACCTTCCCGAACGACGACGAGATGCGGGCTGCCCCGGGCAGCCCGGTGCCGCCGGCTCCCGCGAAGCCGCACGCCGACGTCGTGCTGCGCCGGGTGGGCGCGGCGGACGCGGAATTTGAGTACGACGGCGTCACCGCCAGCACCGCGATGAAGCTCCGCGGCGTCTACAACATCTTCAACGCCGCGGCCGCGCTGACCCTGGCCAGGGCCATTGCGGTAAGGGACTCAGTCCAGGGAGAAACCGCCGTCGCGGACAACGAGGGCCTGCTCAAGGCGCTGTCGCAGGTGGCGCCGGCGTTCGGCCGCGGTGAGAGCCTCGTCGTCGACGGCCTGCCGCTGGATCTGGTGCTGGTAAAGAACCCCAGCGGCTTCCGCCTCGGATTGAAGTCCTTCCCGGCCGCGGGTTACGCCACGATGATCGCGGTCAACGACAACTATGCCGACGGCCGGGACATGTCCTGGCTCTGGGACGTCGAATTCGACACCCTCCGGGAGGGCGGCGTGGACCAGTTGAGCGGCTCACGCGCCTACGACATGGCGCTACGCCTGCAGTACGACGACGTTGCGATCGGCGCGGTGAATACCGAGATCGCCCCCGCGCTGGCGGCCTTCATCAGCGGCGCCAGGGACAAACCGAAGCGGGTCTTCTGCACCTACACAGCGATGCTGGCGATCCGCCGCGAGCTGTCCAAAATCACCACAGTGGAGGTGGTCTCATGACCCCCCAGTCCCCGGCCGGCGAGCCCGGCCAGTCCACCGAGCCTGGCCCGTCCAGCGAGTCCAGGTTCTCCTTCGGGCATGAGCTTCCCCCCGAGGAATCCCCGGCACCCGGCAAGGGCACCATCCGGGTCCTGCAGCTGTACCCGCGGGATATGAACATCTACGGCGACTGGGGCAACGCCCTGGTACTGGCCCAGCGGCTGCGCTGGCACGGGTACACCCCGGAGTTGCTCGAGTACAACGTCGGCGACGCGTTCCCGTCGGACATCGACCTGATCGTCGGCGGCGGCGGGCAGGACAGCGGCCAGCTCGTCATCCAGGATGACCTGCTGTCGCGCGAGACCATCCTGAAGGAGCTGGCCGAAGACGGCACCCCGATGCTGGTGATCTGCGGCCTCTACCAGCTGTTCGGGAAGTTCTTCAAGACCCGGACGGGCTCCGTCATCCCGGGCATCGGCGTCCTGGATGTGGAGACCCACGGCACCGACGAACGGCTGATCGGCAACGTGTCGGTGTCCTCCCCCGAGTTCGGCACCGTCCTGGGGTACGAAAACCACAGCGGCCAGACCACCCTCGGTCCGGGCGTCTCACCGCTGGGCACCACGGCCAAGGGCACCGGCAACAACAGCCGCGACGGCCAGGAAGGCGCCCGCTACCGGAACATCGTGGCGAGCTACCTGCACGGCTCCCTGCTGCCCAAGAACCCGGCGCTGGCAGACTTCCTCATCCGGACCGCCGCCGAACGCAAATACGGCAGCTTCTCCCCCGGCACCCCGGACGACTCCTACGCGGTTCTCGCCCGCGAGCACGCCGCCCGCCGCCCGCGCTGACTGGGTAGTCAGACAAGCGCTGCGGGCCATTGACGGCTTACGGTGAAGTCCACGACGGCGAATTCGCGGGAAGGCGGCGCAGTCGCCTGAACGTCGTTGCGCCCCCGCGCTTCCGGCGACCTCGGCGGACAGGGCAGATACTGTGGAGGAGCAGTGCACGATGATCCGGATTGACCGGGACGACCCCGGACGTGCCGACGTCCAGCAGCTCCTGATCGAGCACCTCGCGGACATGTTCGCCACGTCGCCTGCCGAGAGTGTGCACGCCCTCGATTCGGCGGCGCTCTCCGGACCGGCCATCACGTTCTGGACCGCGCGCGAAAATTCCGAGGTGCTCGCCTGCGGGGCGCTGAAGAGGCTCCAGCAGGGCCAGGGCGAGATCAAGTCCATGCGCACCGCTGCCCACGCACGGGGCCGCGGCGTCGCCACTCTCCTGCTGACCCATATCCTTGCCGAGGCCCGGACCAGCGGTTATGACCGCTTGTACCTCGAGACCGGAAGCCAGGACTTCTTCGCTCCGGCGCGGCGGCTGTACCTGCGTCACGGATTCAGCATTTGCCCGCCCTTCGCCGGCTACGGGGACGACCCGAACAGCGTCTACATGACCCTGGCTCTGGACCCGGGGCGGCCGTAGCGTCTCGCTCCGCTCCGCTCGGCCAGGCCGCGGATCAGGCGCGTCCGGCGAACGCCAGCACGTCCTGCGCGATGCGTCCGCTCGAGGCTGCCTTGAGATGGCCCTTGCCTTCGTACCAGATGAGGGTGCAGTCCGGGATCAGCCCGGCCGTTTCCTGGGCGACCTCGCGGAGAAAGAACTGGTCGGAGCCTCCGCAGATCAGCAGCACGGGCCGCCGGATGAGCGGGAGCACGGCCCGGGAATTGAAGGTCATTTCGCCCTGCACCTCGGTGAGGACATCCTGGGACGGGAAGTCGGATCCGCTCAGCAGCCGGCGGCTGATCAGGGGCCCGATCAGCCGCCGCAGCCACATCAGGCGCCGGCCCGGCAGCAGGTACTCGGCAAAGACCGTCCCGGCGCCGTTTGTGTCCCCGCCGGCGAGGGCCCGGGCCATCCGCGCATCGACGTCCTTGCCCCAGTCGCTCAGCTCCGCGGCCGTGACCACCATGGCGATGTGGCCGAAGGAGTCGGGATGCCGTGCGGCCAGATACTGGGCGATCATCCCGCCAAATGACTCAGCCACGACGACATCGACGCGCCCGCCGAACTCCTCGGCGATGACCCGCGCGTAATCGTCCGCCATGTCGGCGATGCTGTGGTCCGGCGGCATGCCCCGGCGCCGGGTGACAATCCAGACGGCGTATCCGGCGCGGAGAAAGGCATCAAACTGCCGCCGGAACATCCGGCGCAGCATCCCCTGGGGAACCGTGCTCCCGGGGCCGCCCTGGATGAAAAGGAGTGTCTTCGGGCCGCTGCCCCAGCACAGGTAGTCCATGCCGTTGGGGAAGGTCCCGTTCCGGGGTTCCCGGTCCGCCGTCGATACTTCGCCCACGAAGGCCTCCTGTGCCGGTGCGTCTACGGTTCCTTGGTGATGAGCAGTTCGTGGGCGCCGGCAGCCGCGGCGCCCATCGACTCGACAGCGGTCTGGGTGCGCTGGCGGGTGGCCGCATCCGCCGCGGCACCGGCGCAGGAACCCTGCGGGGCGTCGGAGGCAACCGAGCACCAGCGGTAAGGGCCGCGGACCATCACCGACGGCGCCCAGGCCAGATCGGAGGTGGTCCAGGTGCCGGCGGCGTCCTCGCTGAACTGGACCCGGACCAGCAGGCCCTCGTTGTTCACAACATAGTTCGGCGAGAGTTCGGTGATCCCGTTGCCGAGGCCGTAGGCGATCCAGGTGCCCTTGTACTGCTCGATCGGCAGGACCGAGTGCGAGTGGTGGCCGTAGATCATGGTGAACTGGCCGCTGTCCGCGAGGGCATGCGCGACGCTTATCTGCTCGGCGTTGGGCACGCTCGAATATTCCTCGCCGGCGTGCATCGCGCCGAGCACGATGTCCGCACCCAGGTCCCGGGCCTTCTTCGCCTTGGCAATCATCACCTCGGGGTCGAGCATGTCCACCTGCCAGGCCGCTTCCGGCAACAGTCCGTTCAGCCCGTACGTCGCACTGATCACGGCGATCTTCGCCGCGGCGGTCTGCAGGATCAGGACGCCCTCTGCGTCGGCTTCGCTCCGGTAGGCGCCCGTGTGCTGCAGCCCGGCGGCATCAAGGGCATCCAGCGTGCGGACCAGCCCGGCGGTGCCTCGGTCAATGGTGTGGTTGCTCGCGGTGGTGCAGGCCTGGTAGCCGACCTGCTGGGCGGCCGTGAGGATCTGCGGCGGAACGTTAAACGAGGGGTACGCGGAGAAGGGCCCGGCCGGGCCGGCGACGGGCGTCTCCTGGTGGCAGATCGCGAGGTCACTTTTCTCGATGTACCTGCGCTGGCCCTCCAGCAGCGGCCCGAAGTCCAGACCCTTGGCGCCGGTGGCCAGGGCGTCCGCGCGGGCCTGCTCCCAAAGCTGGGCGTGCACCAGCATGTCCCCGGTGACCACTACCGAAGTGCAGCGGACAGCCGCGCAGTCCGGCCCCTTCCCCGGCGTCGGCGTCGGCGAGGGGGTGGGAGTGCTCGACGGCGACCCTGCCGGCGTCGTTGCCGGGCTCGGTGCCGCCGCCGGGGTGCCGGAGGCAGTGCTTTCGGATCCGGCACCGATGCCGCAGGAAGCCACAGAGGCCACAAGGGAGAACGCAGCGGCGGCGGCGAACAGTCGGCCTCGCAGCCGGGGGGTAATGGTACGCATGGCGCCCATCCTACGGCGGCAACGGACCCAACACGCGGATCAGACCGTTGAGAGTCACCCCATTACATGAAAGAGTTATTTCATGACCAATCCCCTGTTGAGCCCCAGCCCCCTGCCGTTCGGCCTGCCGCCGTTCGCGGACATCACCGACGAGCACTACGCCGAAGCCGTAGAGGCCGGGCTCGCCGAGCACCTCGCCGAAATCCAGGCAATCGTGGACACCCCGCAGCCTGCCTCCTTTGAAAACACCGCGCTGGCCATGGAGCGGTCCGGGCAGCTCCTGCAGCGTGCGGCGGCAGCCTTCTTCACGCTCGTTTCGGCTGACGCCTCGGACCCCATCCGCGAACTCGAGACCGTCCTGTCCCCGCGTTTCTCGGCCCACCAGGACGCCGTCTACCTCAACCGTGGACTGTTCGAGCGGTTCGCCGCGGTCAACACGGACCAGCTCGACGCCGAGTCCGCCCGACTCGTGGACGAGTACCTCAAGGAGTTCCGCCAGTCCGGCATCCAGCTCGACGGCGCCGGCCAGGAACGGCTCAAGGCCGTCAACGCCGAGCTCTCCCGGCTCGGAACCGAGTTCGGCCAGCGGGTGAAGGAGGGAATGAAGTCCGCCTCGCTGCTGCTCGACGACGCCGCCGAACTCGCCGGGCTGCCTGCTGACGATGTTGCCAGCGCCGCCGAAGCCGCCCGCACCGCCGGGCACGAGGGCAAGTTCCTGCTGACCCTCATCCAGCCCAGCAACCAGCCCGCCCTCGCCGCCCTCGAAAACCGGGACGTCCGCCGCCGCCTGTTCGAGGCCTCCATCGGCCGCGGGAGCGACGGCAGCGCCCTCGACGTCCTGGACCTGGTCAAGGACATGGTCAGACTGCGCGCCGAGAAGGCGTCGCTGCTGGGCTTTGGCAACTACGCCGAACTCGTCGTGGACCAGCAGACCGCCCCGGACTTCGCCGCCGTGCAGACCATGATGAACCGGCTCGCCCCGGCCGCGGTCCGGAATGCCGACGCCGAGGCCGAAGCGCTGGCCGAGGTCGCCGGCCACCCCCTCGAAGCCTGGGACTGGGCCTACTACTCCGCCAGGGTCAAGCGCGAGCGGTACGCCGTGGACGAGCAGGCCCTGCGCCCCTACTTCGAGCTGGACCGCGTCCTCAACGACGGCGTGTTCTTCGCCGCCAACGCGCTCTACGGCATCACCTTCCACGAACGCGCCGACCTCGCCGGCTACCACCCGGACGTGCGCGTCTGGGAAGTCCGCAACCCGGACGGGACCGAGCTGGGCCTGTTCCTGGGCGACTACTACACGCGCGAGTCCAAACGCGGCGGGGCCTGGATGAACTCCCTGGTGGAACAGTCCGGACTGCTTAACACCCGGCCCGTAGTGATCAACAACCTCAACATTTCCAAGCCGCCGGCCGGGGAACCCACCCTGCTGACCCTGGACGAGCTCCGCACCACGTTCCACGAGTTCGGCCATGCCCTGCACGGCCTGTTCTCCGCGGTCACGTATCCGCGCTTCTCCGGCACCTCCGTGCCGCGGGACTTCGTGGAATACCCCTCGCAGGTGAACGAGATGTGGATCATGTGGCCGGAGGTCCTCGCCAACTACGCCCGCCACCACGCCACTGGGGAGGCGCTGCCGCAGGACGTTGTGGGCAAGCTCGACGCCGCGCAGCTCTGGGGCGAGGGCTTCGGCACCACGGAATACCTGGGCGCGGCCCTGCTGGACCTCGCCTGGCATGTGCTGGACGGATCCGAGGTGCCCGAGGATGTCCTGGAGTTCGAGGCCAAGGCGCTGGCCGCGGCCGGCGTGGCACACCACCTGATCCCGCCGCGCTA
>DATITT010000121.1:0-1678 GCA_035467435.1 Arthrobacter sp.
GCCGCGAGATAGGCGTAGCCGCCGGTCTCCAGATGGTGGATCTCCCCGTCGAGCGTCAGCGTCAGTTCGCCTTTGGTGAGGAAGATGACGCCTTCGACGCCGGCCTCCGCCTCCGGCTTGTCGCTGCCGCCGCCCGGCGCCACTTCCACGATCAGCTGCGAAAAAGTCGTGGCGAAGCCGGCGATGGGCCGGGCGATGATCCAGGCGCGGGTCTTGGTCCAGCCGGGGAGATTGCTGGTGACGATGTCGCGCAGCACCCCTTTGGGGATGACTGTGTAGGCCTCTTTGACCACGGCGCGGTCGGTGAGGAGCTGGGTCTGCGGCGGCAGGCCGCCCTCGGGGGAAAAGTAGTTGCTCATGGGATCACTCCTGTGTGAAAAGGTCGGCCGAAAGGGGTCAGTTGTTGTGGGATGCTGCCGGCTGTGCCAGCCGGGGGTGGGCCAGCGCGGTCAGCTGGGGCAGCCCCATGCCGGTCAGCCCGCGGACTTCCTCGGCGCCGGCTGCGCCGCACTGGATGCCGCGCAGCACGAAGGCTGCGAGGGCCCTGGCCGTGGCGGGTTCGTCCATCACGCCGCCCTCGGTGCGCTCCACGTAATTGCGGAGACGTGCTGCGGCAGCGGGCAGGCCCTGCCGGTAGAACGCGTAGGTGGCGGCGAAGCGGCTCGGCAGCTGGGCGGGGTGAAGGTCCCAGCCCTGGTAGTAGCCGCGTTCCAGTGAGCGGCGGACCAGCCGGCCGTGAAGCCGCCAGGCGTCCTCCACCCCGTCACCGACGGGGATGACATTGGTGGACCCGTCGGAGAGCCGGATGCCGGTTCCGGCGACGGCCAGCTGCATCACCTCTTTGGCGTAATCCGCCACCGGGTGTTCCATCGACTGGTATTCCGCGGAGATCTGCAGGGAGGCCGAGTAGTCGTAGGTTCCGTAGTGCAGGGCGCTGATCCGGCCGGGAACGGCGTGCGGCAGCTGCGCCACCGGGGAGGTGCCGTCCGGGCCCAGGATCAGCTGCGGCGTTTCCACCTGGACCTCGAAGCGCAGGCGTCCGGCGGGCAGCGAGTGGACTTCCTCCAGCCGGGAGACGGCGTAGTCCATCGCCTGCACCTGGGCCACGGTGGTGACCTTGGGCAGGGTGAGGACCAGTCCTTCCGGGAGCTCGCCGGCGGCGGCCAGCCCGGACACGAACAGGTCCAGGGTGCGCAGCCCGCGGGCACGGGTGGGCGCCTCGAAGCACTTGAACCGGATCCCGATGAACGGCGGGGCACTGCCGTCCGCTACCGCGGCGGCCACGGCGGCCGCGGCAGCGACGGCGTCGGCATCCTCGGCATCGTCACCCCGGTCCCCGTAGCCGTCCTCGAAGTCCAGCCGAAGGTCCTCGATCGGTTCGCTGCCGAGCTTCGCGGCCACGCGGGAGGCGACGGCGGCGGCCAGCTCGGGGTCCTGGCCCAGCAGGGCTCCGAGCCGCTCCAGCCCGCCGTGGGCTTCGGCCACGGCCAGTGCCTGGGCGCCCCAGCCGGCCGCGAAGCCCGGCGTGAAGCGGTCAGCCGGGACGTAGACGGTGTGGACCGGCTGGCGGGTGCCGTCGTCGCCCGGGTAGTTCCGCTCCAGCAGCAGGTCCGTCGCCGCCAGCTGGGCATCGATCCGGCCCAGGTCGGCGCCGGAGAGGGCGCCGGTGATCTGCCGG
>DATITT010000122.1:0-4128 GCA_035467435.1 Arthrobacter sp.
CTGATCGGCCATGGCGCCGTGGTCTCGGAGCGGCCCGAAGCCGGGCCACACTATTCAGAACCAGGGAAGACCGCGATGTACGTGCAGGTAGCTTTCGACTCCCTTCTTCCCCTGGGCGACCAGATAGCCCCCGCAATTCTCAAGGAATCCGTCCCCGGGGTCCCCTGGAGCAGCGTCTTCGGCTCAGGACTGGCCGTTGAGCCGTCCGAGGAGGCCAACATCCGCACCCTGTGGGGTAGTTTTGGGCCCCCTCAGGGGCCAGATCCCACGGACGCCGCGCCAGGAACCTATCCGGAGGGCGCGGTCGTCCGAGTTGAGGTCAACCGCTACGAACGGAGCCCGGAGGCCCGGCGCGCTTGCATCGCGTACCACGGCACCAACTGCGCAGCGTGCGGATTTTCCTTCGAAAGGGTCTACGGCGAGATCGGCAAGGAATTCATCCACATCCACCATGTCGTCCCGGTCTCCCAGCTCGGCAGCAGTTACCAACTCGATCCCATCACCGACCTCGTCCCGCTGTGCGCCAACTGCCACGCCATGGCGCATCAGGGTGTGGGCACGCCGCGGACCGTGGCCGAGCTGCGCCGGATCATCGGCGCCGCCGGGTTCCTTCGCGGATCCACGGTGACCGACGAACAGCTCGAGGCCCAGCGGCAGGCCAGGGAGCTCCTGGGACCGCAGTAGCCGCAACCGTTCGCCACAGACGGCCGCCATACGGGTGGACATGCTCATTTTTGGCTGCAGCGAGTGGGCATAGGGGGATTATGTCCAGCCTCTGACCCGGCCGGAGGGCATGTCCCTTGGGCGGACACCGGCTCGTAGCTTCGCCGGAGGGCATGTCCCTTGGGCGGACGCCGACTCGAAGCTTCAACGGAGGGCATGCCCAGTGGGCGGGGCGGAGCCGGGGTTCCAGCGCGGGGCATGTCCAGCGGGTGGAGTTCACAGGTGCCGCCGCGACCCCCCCGGCCCCGGACCACACCCCGTTAACCCACTCTTCCCTCCCGCGCCATACGCCCAACCCCGCGCCGCAAGCCTGCCCCCGCACTGTGGAGGTGTGAGGATCGCAATTGTTGCTGAGTCATTCCTGCCGCTGATGAATGGGGTAACCCACTCAATCCTGCGGGTCCTGGAGCATCTGCAGGAGCGCGGAGACGAGGTGCTCGTGATCGGGCCGTCCACGCTGGACACGGAGACCCCCAACGAGGTCTACGGGGCGCATGTCCACCGGCTGCCCTCGGTTCCGCTGGCCGGCTACGCGAACGTCCGGGTGGCGATGGGCGGTGTTTCTCGGGTCAAGCGAATCCTTGCCGAGTACGCGCCGGACGTGGTCCACCTGGCATCGCCGTTCGTGCTCGGCTGGCGCGCGGCGCAGGCCGCCCACCAGCTGGGGATCCCCACCATAGCCATCTACCAGACCGAGGTCCCGGGCTACGCCGGGCGCTACGGTGTGCCCTTCCTGGAGAACTGGGCCTGGAACCGGGTGGAGAACATCCACCTGCTGGCCTCCCGGACCCTCGTGCCCTCCAGCTTCGCGCTCAACCAGCTCCGCGGCCGCGGCATTCCGCGGGTGGAGATGTGGCGGCGCGGCGTGGACACGGAACGGTTCTCCCCCGGCAAGCGCGACGCCGGCTGGCGGGCCGCCGTGGCCCCGGCCGGCGAGCGCATCATCGGCTACGTCGGCCGGCTCGCGGTCGAGAAGCAGGTGCAGGACCTCGCAGTGCTGGCCGATGTCCCCGGCACCCGGCTGGTGATTGTGGGCGACGGACCCCAGCGGCAGGCGGTCGAGGACGCCCTGCCGGATGCGGTTTTCACCGGGTTCCTCGGCGGCGAGGAGCTGGCCCGCGCGGTGGCGTCCTTCGATCTCTTCGTCCACCCCGGCGAGTTCGAGACCTTCTGCCAGACCATCCAGGAGGCGATGGCCTCGGGCGTGCCGGTGGTTGCCACGGGCCGCGGCGGCCCCCTGGACCTCGTCGAGAACTCCCGCACCGGCTGGCTGTATGAGCCGGGGAACCTGGCCGCGCTGCGCTCCCACGTGGTGGACCTGATGGGCGACGACGCCAAGCGCCGCGCGTTCGCAGCGGCGGCCCACGCCTCGGTCCAGGGACGGACGTGGTCCGCGCTCGGTGCCGAGCTGGTCCAGCATTACGAGTCGGTCCTCGCCACGCGCATGCCCAGCACCACCCCTCAAGGAGTCGCCCTGTGAGAATTTCCGTGATCGGCTGCGGTTACCTGGGAGCCGTGCACGCGGCCACCCTCGCCTCGATGGGCCACAGCGTGGTGGGGATCGACGTCGACGCCGCCAAGGTGGAGCAACTGGGCCGGGGTGCGGCACCGTTCTTCGAACCGGGGCTGGACGAACTCCTGCGCGACGGTATCGCCACCGGCCGGCTCAGCTTCTCCACGGACTTCGCCGACGCCGCCCGCGCCCAGCTGCACTTCCTCTGCGTGGGCACACCGCAGTCCAAGACCTCCGACGGCGCCGATCTCAGTTACCTCGTCGCCGCCACGGAGGCGCTGCTCCCACACCTGGCCACACGCTCCGCCGTGGTGGGCAAGTCCACAGTCCCGGTCGGAACGGTGGACATGCTCACCGGCGTACTGGCGCCGCGGCCGGACGTGCTCCTGGGCTGGAACCCCGAATTCCTGCGCCAGGGCACTGCGGTCAAGGACTCCTTGGTCCCGGACCGCCTGGTGTACGGCGTCCCGGAGGACGGCACCCGCGGAGACAGCCCCACCAGCACCGGCCCCGCCCCCACCAGCCCAGCTCCCACCAGCCCCGTCCCCACCAACGCAGCGGTCACCGCAGCACTCGATGCCGTCTACGAGCCCCTGCTCTCCGCCGGGATTCCCCGGCTCGTCTGCAACTTCGCCACGGCGGAACTGATCAAGTCGGCGTCGAACGCGTACCTTGCCACGAAGCTCAGTTTCATCAACGCCATGGCCGAGCTCTGCGACGCAACGGGCGCCGACGTGAAACAGCTGGGCGCGGCAATGGGCTTTGATCCGCGCATCGGCAGCCGGTACCTCCATGCCGGCCTGGGCTTCGGAGGAGGCTGCCTGCCCAAAGACATCCGCTCCCTCCGGGTCCAGGCCGCGGGTCTGGGCGTGAATTCGGTGGACCAGTGGATGGCGGTGGTGGACTCCATCAACCAGGACCAGCGTTCCCGCACCGTCGGGCTGGCCCGGGAACTGTGCGGCGGCCAGCTCGGCGGCCGCCGGGTCACGGTGCTCGGGGCGGCCTTCAAACCGGACACGGACGATATCCGGGACTCCCCGGCCCTGGCCGTTGCCCTCCAGCTGGCATCCGCCGGCGCCCATGTCACGGTGACGGACCCTGCCGCGATCAACAATGCGATGCTCCGCTACCCGCAGCTGCGCTTCGAGCCGTCCACGACCGAGGCCCTGGAAGGGGCGGAACTCGTGCTGCTGCTGACCGAGTGGGACGAGTACACCTCGCTCCAACCAGCCGACGCCGGGGCACTGGTCCGGCGCCGGACCCTGCTGGACGCCCGGAACGTCGTCGACGCTTCAGCCTGGGAAGCGGAAGGCTGGACGGTCCGCGGTCTGGGCCGGGGCCGCGCGACCAGCCCGGGCGAAGGCCACCAGCTGGTTGCGGCCAGCCCAGCCACCCGCTGACATACCGGACGCTGACACACCGGACGCTGACACACCGGACGCTGAAACGCCGGACGCATGTGGTCACCGCCCAGCCGTGAGGCCCCTATGATTTCCAGAGGGGAGGACTCTAAATGAACTACCGGTGGTCTCAAACTCTTACGGCGGTGGCACCGTGACGGCTTCCTCGCACCCGCCGCCCGGCGTCGAGGCGGTGCTGGAATCCTGCCCGGATGCCCTCCTGGTGATCTCGGAGGACGGCACCATCCGCCTGGTCAACGCCGCCACGGAGCGCATGTTTGGCTACACCCGCGGGGAGCTCGTGGGCCAGGACCACCGCATGCTCCTCGCCGAGGGCTTCCGCAGCGGCTTCCACCGGATCTTCTTCGCCCTCCGCAGGGAGGCCGACGCCGAGCCAGACGCCATCAACGCCGCCACCGAGCCCGGCGCCGGCTCCAACCCCACCCCCAACCCCAACCCCGCCACCCCCAGCATCCCGCCGGTCGAGGCCTA
>DATITT010000123.1:0-12175 GCA_035467435.1 Arthrobacter sp.
CACCGGCGAGGGCATCGACCCCTCCGGTGTCCAGGGAATCATCTGCGGCGCCCACAACTTCGTGGAGGGCGACAAAGTGGTGGTCACCCTTCCGGGTGCCGTGCTGCCCGGCGACTTCCATATCTCCGCACGGAAGACCTATGGCCATCTCTCTGCCGGCATGATCGCCTCCGTGCGCGAGCTCGGCATCGGCGAGGACCACGACGGCATCCTGGTACTGTCCCGGATCGGGCTGGACCCGGAAATCGGCACCGATGCCATGGAGCTCCTCGGTCTCTACGACCAGGCCGCCGAAATCAACGTCACCCCGGACCGCGGCTATGCGTTCTCGATCCGCGGCGTGGCCCGCGAGTACGCCCACGCCACCGGCACGTCCTTCACCGATCCGGCGTCGAAGGTCCAGGCGCCGGCGGAACTGGCCGGCGGCTACGGCGTCAAGCTCAACGACGACGCCCCGATCTACGGCAAGCCCGGCTGTGACCGCTTTGTGGCCCGCACCGTCCGAGGCGTCGACGCCACCAAGCCGACGCCCCCGTGGATGACCTCCCGGCTGCGGCTCGCCGGCATCCGCTCGATCTCGCTGCCCGTGGACATTTCGAACTACGTCATGCTTGAACTCGGCCAGCCCATCCACTGCTATGACCTGGACACGCTGTCCGGCGACATCGTGGTCCGCCGTGCGGTGGCCGGGGAAAAGATCACCACCCTGGACGCCAGGGAACGCACGCTCGACGTGGAGGACCTGCTCATCACCGACGGTTCCGGTGCGATCGGAATTGCCGGCGTGATGGGCGGTGCCGCCACCGAGGTGTCCGACTCCACCACAAACGTCCTCGTGGAGGCTGCACACTTCGACGAAGTATCCATCGCGCGCTCCCGCCGCCGCCACAAGCTCCCGTCCGAGGCCTCCAAGCGCTTCGAACGCGGCGTCGACTGGCAGGTGGCAGGCGTGGCGGCCCAGCGGGTCGTGGACCTCCTGGTCGAGCTCGCCGGCGGCACCGCCGTGGCCGAGGGGACCGACGCCGGAACCGCACCGGACGCTGTCACCGTCGAGCTGCCCGCAGCCTTCGCCGCCGAACGGATCGGCATCGACTTCACCGAGGACCAGATCCTCACCTCGCTCGAGGACCTGGGCGCCGTCGTCGTGAAGAACGACGGCAGGTACCTCGTGACCGCCCCGAGCTGGCGGAACGACCTGGAAACCAAGGAAGACCTCTCCGAGGAAATCGCACGGCTGGTCGGCTATGACCAGATCCCGGCGTCCCTGCCGGTGGCGCCGCCGGGCCGCGGGCTGACCCGCGTCCAGCAGCAGCGCCGTCGCCTGGTCCAGGCTTTGGCCGCTTCCGGCCTCACCGAGGTCCTCGCGTACCCGTTTGTCTCCAAGGCCGCGAATGACACCTTCGGCGTGCCCACGGAGGGATCGCCGCGCAAGGCACTCAAGCTCGCCAACCCGATCAGCGAGGAGCAGGGATACCTGCGCACCTCGATCCTGCCGGGCCTGATCGAGGTCGCCAAGCGCAACCACTCGCGTGGCTTCCGCGACCTGGCCCTGTTCGAGGCCGGGCTCGTGTTCCTGCCGGGCGACACCCTCGGCACCGCCTCGATCCCGCCGCTGGGCATCAGGCCCAGCGATGAGGTGCTGGACGGCCTGTACGACGGCGTCCCGGACCAGCCGCTGTACCTCGCCGCTGTGCTTACCGGACACGACGCACCGGCCGCCGCCGGCCACACACCCCGGGTGTGGGACTGGGCGGATGCCCTGGACATCGCCCGGATCGCCGGCGACGTGCTCGGCGTCGAGATCGTCATCAGCCAGGGCCAGCACCAGGCCTTCCACCCGGGAAGGACCGCGCAGCTGGCGCTCCGCACCGGCGAGGTCCTGGGCCACGCCGGCGAGCTGCACCCGAAGCTGCTGGCCGCACACGACATGCCCGCACGGTCCGTGGCGCTCGAATTCAACGCGGACGCCCTCTTCGAGGCCGCCGCCGACGTGATCGTCGCCCGGCACATCTCCACCTACCCCGTGGCCACCCAGGACGTTGCCCTGGTGGTGCCCCGGGAGGTTCCGGCGGAGGAGGTGCTCACGGCCCTGCGCGAAGGCGCCGGGGAGCTGCTCGAGGATGTCGCACTCTTCGATGTGTACGCGGGCAAGGGCATCGAGGATGGCAGGAAGTCGCTGGCCTTCAGCCTGCGATTCCGGGCCGGTGACCGCACGTTGACCGCCGACGAGGCATCTGCCGCCCGCGAGGCCGCCGTGGCGGTCGCCCACGAGCGCTTCGGAGCAGTCCAACGCTAAAGCCTAGGGGGCACGGCGGAACACTCGCCGTCGCCGGAATCACCGTCCGGTCCGTTCGTCTTGCCGACGTCGGACCGGACGGTGAGGCGTTTCTCGATCCCGCGGAACGCGCGCGCGCCGCTCGCATTACGGACCCGGCAACCCGGCAGGACTTCCTGGCCGGCCGGATCGCGCTGCGGGATTTCGCCGCCGGGATCCTGGACGTGCGTCCCGGGGACCTGACGGCCGCCTATTCCTGCCCGGACTGCGGAACGGGGCCGGAGCTGGACCACGGCCGGCCCGGCTACCGGCTCCGCCACGTCCCCGCCGGCCTGGGTCTGAGCCTGTCCCGCAGCCACGGCTGGGCGCTGCTGGCCGCCCGTTCAGCAGGTCCGGAGCGTCCCGCCGGCGTGGCGGGGGTGACGGTCGGCATCGACCTGGAGCACAGCTCCGGGGTGATGTTCCCCGGGTTCGACGACGTCGCCCTCACCCCAGCGGAACGGCAGTTGCTCGCCGCCCTGGCTCCGGACCAGGCGGTGCTCTGGCGGACAGCCGCCTGGGCGCGCAAGGAAGCCCTGCTGAAGGCCCGCGGCACCGGGCTGCGGGTCGAGCCGGCCTTGGTCGAGGCCTACACGGGTCCCGGGGACGGCACCGTCCTCGTTGACCTGGACACCGTTGCCCTGGGCCTGCCTGCAGGCTTTGCGGCCGCGCTGGCCCTCGTCGGCGTTGAATAGCAGCACGAACCTGCGCCGGTCACGTTGCCCGCTCACCTGCTGTCACTTTTCCGAAGCCGACTGCACGGAATTCCCAAGGCCACCGATGCTGCCGTGCGGTGCTAAACCTCTCGTTCCTGTCCTTCGACGTCCTGGACGGACCGGGACAACAGGCAGAACTCGTTGCCCTCGGGATCACCCAGTACAACCCAACTGACGTCCGGGCCCTGGCCTACGTTTCGTCGCTGCGCGCCGAGGGCGAGCAGGCGCTCAAGCTCCTCGGTAGTGGATACGCCGTCAGCCCGGAGGTCAAAATGCAGCCGGTTCTTGACGGTCTTGCCCTCGGGCACCGCGACCACATCGATGGAAGGCCAGGCCCTATCCTGCGGAGCGATGCTGATGATGTCGCTGTCCTCCTCGACAACATGCCAGCCGAGGACGGCGCACCAGAAATCAGCCACCACCTGTGGCCGGATCGCGTCGATGGTAATGACAGCTAAGCGGCTGGGCATGGCACCACGATAGCCCTGGAGATGCCGCTATGGGGCCGTTCTGGCTAATTACTGCCTTCACGCGCCCAGGAGGGGCGACCGGAGCCGTGGACGGACGTTCGGGTGACCTGCCTATCGGCTGAGCGGCAGCGGCGGCAGGGCC
Organism: Arthrobacter sp.; assembly: GCA_035467435.1. Taxonomy (GTDB): domain Bacteria; phylum Actinomycetota; class Actinomycetes; order Actinomycetales; family Micrococcaceae; genus Arthrobacter. Next base: position 3,643 of record DATITT010000123.1, read on the forward strand.
TCCTGGTACAGCCACGGGTGCAGCAGTGACTCGGTGTCGAGTCCGGTCGCGTGGTCCGCTGTGAGGATGAACTGCGGCGTCGAGACGGAGCCATGACGGTTCTGGCTTGCCCATTCATGCAGCAGGGAGAAGAATGCCAGGTCGCCGCAGCGCAGGCGCAGGGCATGCAGCGCGAGTGCACCGCGCTTATACACCCGGTCATCGAACATCAGCTCGGGCCCGGGGTCGCCTATGAGCAGGTCCTGCTTGCCGGCGTTCAGCTTCCGCCACGCGCTGGCGGCCCGGCGCGCGACCGTCATTACGCCGGCCTCTTCGGACCAGATCCATTCCGCGTAGCAGGCAAATCCTTCGTGCAGCCAGATGTCCTTCCACGAGGCGGCCGTCAGCGAGTTGCCGAACCACTGGTGGGACAACTCATGGGCGACGAGCCGCTGGGACTCCCAGTCCAGCTTCAGGTGGTTGGGGCCGAAGATGGACAGGCTCTGCGCCTCCAGCGGGATCTCCAGCTCGTCACCCGCCACCACGACCGTGTATTCGGCGAAGGGGTACGGGCCAAAGCAGTCGATGAAGGTGCGCATCATCTCGGGCTGCCGCGCCAGTCCCGCCCGGGCCGCGTCCGCCAGCGCAGACGGGACGGCTGCGTACTGGGGCACCTGCGCCGCAGCGCTGACGGGGTTGAGGGTCAGGAGCTCATAGCGGCCGATCTGGACGGTGGCGAGGTACGTGGCCATGGGCTCGGACTGCTCATAGACCCAGGTCTCGCGGCTGGAGCGGCTGGTGCGGGCGACCAGGATCCCGTTGCACACGGCCCGGTAGTTCGCATCGGTGGTCACCGAGATCCGGTAGCTGGCCTTGTCCAGCGGGTGGTCATTGCAGGGAAACCAGGACGGAGCGCCGTTCGGCTGGCCCGCCACGAGGACCCCGTCGGTCAGTTCCTCCCAGCCCACTTCGCCCCATAACCCGCGGCGGGGAACGGGGTTGCCCTCGTAGCGGATGTCCAGGGTGAATTCCTCGCCGGGCAGCAGGGCGGCATCGGGGACGACGATGAGCTGGTCGGCGCGCTGGCTGAACTTCCGTATCCTCCGCCCGCTGAGTTGGATCTTGGTTGCCCGGAGCCCGGTCAGGTCCAGCACAATGGCCGAGGTGGGGCGTTGCGTCACGGCATGCACCACCGCTCGTCCCGCCAGGCGGTTGCTGCTGAGCTTGTAGTCCAGCTCAAGTTCATAGCGGGTCACCCGGTAGGCATCCGTGCCATGACCCGGGAGGTAAGGGTCCGGGGAGCCGGCCGGTTCGTCCGCGGGCAGGCCGCTGCCCGCGCCCGCGGCGATAGCGGAACTTAGGGGGCTGGAACTCATCAAACCGGCTTTCGGGATTGCAGGTGCAGGACGAACGGCGAAGGGCTACTTCGGCTTGGGGGCAGGCGCCGCCGGCCCGCCCCACGGGCTCACCGGATTGCCCATCCAGTAGCTCGCGGCGGGAACCGTCTCACCCCGCATTACGAGGGAGGCCGGGCCCACGGTGCCGCCCTTGCCGATCCGGGCCTGCGGGAGGATGACTCCGTGCGGTCCCATCGTTGCCCCTTCATCGAGCGTAACAGTGTCGATGCTCATGACGCGGTCGTGGAAGAGATGGGTCTGGACCACGCAGCCGCGGTTGACCGTGGAGTTCCGGCCCAGGGTGACGAGGTCCGCTTCGGGAAGCCAGTAGCTTTCGCACCAGGTGCCAGTGCCGATCTTGGCGCCGAGGGCCCGCAGCCACCAGACCAGCGCCGGGGTCCCGGTGGCCGAGCGCGCGAACCAGGGCGCACTGACCATCTCGATGAAGGTATCCACGACCTCGTTGCGCCAGATGAAGGAGCTCCACAGCGGATGCTCGCCGGGGCGGATGCGCCCCACCAGCAGCCATTTGGCAACAACGGCGCTGCCCGCGGCCGCCGCGCCGGCGAGCAGGATCACGACGCCGCCCAGGAGGGCTGCGATGCCGTAGTTGAACACCGTAGCGAGCCAGTCGAAAGCGAGGAGGACGCCGGCCGCGACAGCGACCGTCGCCACGACGGGGACGAAGCGGCAGACCTCCCACAGCGCGCGGGCAATCTTGAGCCTCAGCGGCGGCTGGAACGTCCTCGTGTCGTCGGAGGCGATGGCGGTGCGACGAAGCCGGACCGGCGGGCTGCCCAGCCAGGACGTCCCGGACTTCGCCTTCGCGGGAGTTGCCGAGAGCACCGCCACGAGGGAGTTCTTCGGCACATTGCGGCCGGCCGCGGTCATGCCGGAGTTCCCCAGGAAGGAGCGTTTGCCGATCTTGGCGGGGGCGATCCGCAACCAGCCGCCGTCGAGCTCGTAGGAGGCCACCATCGTGTCGTCGGCCAGGAAGGCGCCTTCGCCCACGGTGGTCATCTTGGGGATCAGCAGGACGGTGGAGGCCTCCACGTTCTTGCCGATCCTGGCGCCCAGCAGGCGCAGCCAGACGGGTGTGAAGAGGCTGGCGTAAATGGGGAAGAGCAGGTCGCGGGCCAGATCCAGGACCCGTTCGGTGGCCCAGACCTGCCAGCCGATCCTGCTGCGCACCCGGTAGTAACCTTCGGCCAGTCCCACCCCGAGGAACCGGGTGGTGAGCAGGATCAGTACGAGGTTGGACAGGAACCAGACCAGGGCCGCCGGCGGCAGGGACAGCAGGAGCTGGGGCAGCGCGGCGGTCAGTGAGGCGCTGCCGCGGATGAAGACAAAGACCACGAGGGCCGCGGCGGCGGCGGAAAGGTAGGGAATCAGGGCCAGGGCGGCCGAAGCGGTGGCGAAGCCGGCAAACCAGAGCCGGGCGATCAGCCTGTTCTCCGGGGGAGTTTCCGGCAAGGAGTGTTTGGCCTTGCCGCGCCGCTCGGCCGGGGATCCGGCGACGAGCTGCCCGGCCTTCACTTTGCCCAGCACGGCCGAGCCGGGTTCCACCCGGGCACCGGCGCCGATCGTGGCGCCGGGCCTCAGGGTACTGCGGGCGCCGATCGTTGCGCCGGGCCCGATACGGATGGCGCCGATGTGGACGATATCGCCGTCGATCCACCAGCCGGACAGGTCAACCTCGGGCTCGACGTTGCAGCCGTTGCCGAGCGAGAGCAAGCCGGTGACGGGCGGCAGCGAGTGGAGCTGGACATCGTTGCCGATCTTCGCCCCGAGGGCCCGGGCGTAATACGGCACCCAGGGGGCGCTGGCCAGGCTCACCGCGCCGGCCAGGTCCTGGATCTGTTCCGCCAGCCAGAGCCGCAGGTGCACCCGGCCGGACCGCGGGTACGTTCCCGGCACCACCTTGCGCAGCAGCAGGCGCGCGGCGGCGATGGAGATCAGCATCCGGCCCGCAGGACTGACGAAGACGAGCCAGGAGGCACCCACCCACCACCAGGACACCGTGGGCGCCGCCGTGAAGCCGGCGAGGGACGACAGCAGATTGTTCGCCGCCATCAGATACGTCAGCCAGCGCATGCCGACCAGGATGTGCAGCGGGACGCCCATCAGGGTCTGGAAGACCTGTGACTTGCGGGCAGTGCGCCGGACCGTGCGTTCCGGGGCGGGGCCGGCCCCGCCCTCGGGCAGCGACTGCCGGGCGGTGTCGATGAGCGCCCCGACCCGGGGAGTGGCGTAGATATCGGCCACCGTGATGGTGGGGTAGCGCACGCGCAGGGCAGAGACCAGCTGGGCCGCCGCGAGGGAGCCGCCGCCGTAGGCGAAGAAGTCGGCGTCCAGGTTGGACACGGCGCTGCCGAGCACCGCACTCCACTGCTCCACGATCCAGGCTGCATCGTCCGGAAGGTTCAGCGGGGCCGCTGCGGCGTCGGCGGCCCCGGCCCCCGCCAGCGGCCACGGCAACGCGTGCCGGTCGACTTTTCCGCTGGTCTTGGTGGGCAGCGAATCGACCACGGTCAGCAGCGGGATCATGGGGGCCGGCAGGCTTTCGCCGAGCAGTTCGCGGGCGGCCACCAGATCGAGATCCCGGCCGCCGGCCGCGGACAGGTAACCGACGAGGATCTGGTTTCCGGCCGCCGTCGTCTGCACCGTTGCGGCCGCGCCGGCCACGTCCGGCAGCGCCTGCAGGGCGGCGTCGATCTCTCCGAGTTCGATCCGGCGGCCGCCCAGCTTGACCTGTTCGTCGGCGCGGCCCTGGAAGACCAGCCCCGCGGCCTCGTAGCGGACCAGGTCGCCGGAGCGGTAGGCACGCGCCCAGCCGAGAGACGGCATGGGAGCATATTTCTCGGCGTCCTTGGCCGGGTCCAGGTACCGGGCCAGGCCGACGCCGCCGATGATCAGTTCGCCGATCTCTCCTTCGGCGACGGGTCTGGAGTCGCCGTCCACGACGGCCAGGTCCCAGCCGTCCAGCGGCAGGCCGATCCGGACCGGTCCGGGGCCGCCCAGCGGCGCAGCGCAGGCGACGACGGTGGCCTCGGTGGGGCCGTAGGTGTTCCAGACCTCGCGCCCTTCGACCGCGAGCCGTTCCCCGAGCTCCGGCGGGCAGGCCTCGCCGCCGAAGATCAGCAGCCGGACGCTCTCCAGGGACTCCACCGGCCAGAGGGCGGCGAGGGTGGGCACCGTGGAGACGACTGTAATGCCGTGGCTGATCAGCCACGGGCCGAGGTCCATGCCGGTCCGAACGAGGGCCCGGGGAGCAGGGACAAGGCAGGCGCCATGGCGCCACGCGAGCCACATTTCCTCGCAGGAAGCATCAAATGCGACGGACAGGCCGGCGAGGACACGGTCCTGCGGCCCGATCGGATCGTCCGCCAGGAAGATCCGGGCTTCGGCGTCGACGAAGGCCGCCGAGGAACGGTGCTGCACGGCGACGCCCTTGGGGGTTCCGGTGGAGCCGGACGTGAAGATGACCCAGGCGTCGTCGTCCGGGCCGGGCAGCCGCGGGGCCGGGAACGGGCGGGGCCGCCCGGTGCCCGTCACGATCTCCCCGGCTCCGCGCAGTATGCCCGCGACCCCGGCCTCGCCGAAGACCAGCTTGGCCCGCTCAGCCGGGTCGTCCGCGTCCACCGGGACGTACGCCGCCCCGATAAGGAGCACAGCCAGGATGGCGATGTAGAGCTGGTTGGTGCCGGAGGGGATCCGGACGCCAATCTTGTCCCCGGCGCCGAGACCGGCCAGGTGCAATTCCTTTGCCGTCGCCCGGACTGCCGACAGCAACTGGGCGTAGCTGAGCGATTCGTGGCCGTCGTCGAGGGCGGAGGCGTCCGGAAACCGGGTGGCGGTGTCCTGCAGGATGTCGATCAGGGTCCGCTCCGGCGGTTCCGCCAGCGACCGTGGAAGTTGCGCCGGGTAGACCGGGCTGACGGCGGCGGGGTCCGCCGGGGGATCGCTGGGTTGCGGTTGCTGCTCAGTCACAGGGGGAATTGTCTCCGGTTGAGGTGAATGGAAGGTGTCCGGGTTCGCTTTGTGCTAGTCCTCGGCCGCCGGACGGGTGTTCGAGTGATGTTTCGCCGTTACCCTGCTGCCGGACCCGCCGCCTGCCCCCCGGCGTCCCGGACATCAGGGAACCAGGATGACCTTGCCCGTAGTGCGGCGCTGCTCCAGGTCGTCGTGGGCCTGGGCCGCCTCGGCCAGGTCGTAGCGGGCGCCAATCCGGACCTTGAGGCTTCCGTTGGCCACCGCGGCGAAGAGCTCGTCCGAGCGCCAGCGCCGTTCCTGGGCGTTGCGCAGGAAGTGGACGATCGTCGGCCGGGTCAGGTACAGCGAGCCCCCGGCGTTGAGCCGCTGCGGGTCGAAGGGCGGCACCGGCCCGGAAGCGGCACCGAAGAGCACCAGGGTGCCACGGATGCGCAGGGCGTCGAGGGAACCGTCGAAGGTGTCCTTCCCGACGCCGTCGTACACCACGTCCGCGCCGGCCCCGTCGGTCAGTTCCCGCACCCTGGCAGCGAAGCCGTCGTAGCGCAGCACATGGTCAGCGCCGGCCCCGCGGGCCAGCAGCTCCTTGTCGTCAGTGGAGACGGTGGTGATGACGCGGGCGCCCCTGGCCTTGAGCAGCTGGATCAGCAGGAGTCCGACGCCGCCGGCGCCGGCGTGCAGCAGCACGGTGTGGCCGGGCTCGACCTTGAAGGAGGAATTGATGAGGTAGTGCGCGGTGATGCCCTGCAGCGGCAGGGCAGCAGCCGTGAAGTCGTCCACGCCGGAGGGGACCGGCAGCGCTTTGTCCTCATCGATCAGGGCGTAGCCGGCGTAGCAGTTGACGCCTTCAGCCGTGGCCACCCGGTCGCCCGGGGAGAACCCGGTCACGCCGTCGCCGAGTGCCTCCACCGTGCCCGAGGCCTCGGAACCGGGGGTGAACGGGTAGCTCACCTTGTAGCTGCCGCTCCGCTTGTAGGTGTCGATGAAGTTCACGCCGACGGCGGCGACCCTCACCAGCAGTTGGCCGGGACCCGGAACCGGGCGCTCCACCTCGGCCAGCGTGAGGACCCCGGGGCCCCCGGCCTCACGGGCGACGATTGCATGCATCCTGTGTCTCCTTGCCTGGGCAGAAAGTTCCGTGCTGAGGTTCCTGGCTTAGTTTCCGGCCAAATTTTCCGGGCTGAATACTTCCGGACTGGGTACTTCCGGGACCGGGTTTCCTGGCCCCTCTCCTGCACCCATCCTAGGGACACCGGCGCCAACGACGAAGTGACGGCCGGTATCCGGCCGTCACTTCGGGTCAAACTGGTAAATCATGGCCTCGGTCGGAGGCCTCCGCAGAACCGCCCGGCAGCTTAGTAGCGGCGGGTGACGGTGGCCATCGGGCACTCGAAGTGGCGTCCGGCGGAGAGTCCGACGTCGTTGAGGTAGCGGACGATGATGCCGTACGACTGCATCAGCGTGGTTTCGGTGTAGGGAACCTGGTGCCTGGCGCAGAATTCTCGGACGATCACGGCGGCCTTGTCGAGCTGCGGCCGGGCCATGTCCGGGAAAAGGTGGTGCTCGGCCTGGCGGTTGAGGCCGCCGAGCAGGATGTCCATGAAGCGGCCGCCGGAGATGTTCCGGGACGTCAGGACCTGGCGGCTGAAGAAGTCCACGCGGCTGTCGGCCGGCAGCACCGGCATGCCCTTGTGGTTCGGGGCGAAGGAGGCTCCCATGTAGAAACCGAAGACGGCGAGCTGGACCGCGATGAACGCGAGCGCCATGCCCCACGGCAGGAAGGTGAAGGCGAGGACCGGGAGCAGGCTCAGGCGGACCACGAGGATCGGGATCTCAACCCAGCGGTGCGTGACCTTGGCGCGCTGGAAGATGAACTTGATCGAATCGATCTGCAGGCCCAGGCCCACGAGGAACAGCAGCGGGAAGAAGAACCAGCCCTGCTTGCGGGTGAGGAAGGAAAACCGTCCCTGCCGGGTGGCGGCGGCTTCAGGGAAGAAAGCGATGGCGCCGGTGGCGATATCCGGGTCCTTGGAGATGACGTTCGGGTGGTTGTGGTGTGCGCCGTGCTTCTGCTCCCACCAGGAGTAGCTGATCCCGGCGACCGAGGTGGCCAGCAGCCGCGCGGCCCAGTCATTGGCGCGGCGGGAGGCGAAGATCTGGCGGTGTCCGGCCTCGTGGGCCAGGAAGCTCAACTGGGTGCAGAGGATGCCCAGGGCTGCGGCGATGAGCAGCTGGAACCAGCTGTCCCCGATCAGGGCGAAGCCGAACCAGGTTGCCGTCATCAGGAGGACCAGGACGGAGAACACCGTGATGTAGAAGCCCACGCGGCGTTCCAGCAGGCCTGCGGCCTTGACGGTCTTCAGGAGTTCCGAATAGCTCAGTACGACGGCGTTGGGCTGGCGGACGCGCGATTTCGGTCGCTCCGGGGTGGCAGTGGTGGGGGTCATGGAGCGCGTGCCTCGTAACGGTTGCGGGCAACGCTGCCTCCGACACTCGGACTGCACGGTCTGGATCACCCTTTACCAAGCATACGCCCCGCGCTACACTGCCCCCCTGAATCCGATCGGCCGGAGGCGGGCCGAGGGGCGGTCACGGGTCTTCCTTGGCCCGGTCCGGACATGCGGCAATGGATGCATAAATATCGGCATCTATGCATACTCTTGCTGTATAGTCGGTGCCATGACTATTTCTGTTGCCGTCTCCGGCGCAAGCGGTTATGCCGGCGGCGAGGTGCTGCGGCTCCTTGCCGGCCACCCCGACGTTACGATCGGCGCCATCACGGCCCACAGCAACGCCGGTTCCAGACTAGGGGAATTGCAGCCCCATCTCCACGGTCTGGCCAGCCGGATCCTCGAAGAAACCACGGTAGCGAACCTGTCCGGACACGACGTCGTGTTCCTGGCCCTGCCGCACGGCGCCTCCGCGGAGAGCGCGGCGCAACTGCCGGCCGGCACCCTCGTCATCGACGCCGGCGCCGACCACCGGCTGGAGGATGCCGCCGCCTGGGAGAAGTTCTCCGGCTCCCCGCACGCCGGGACCGGGCCGTACGGACTGCCGGAGCTTCCCGGCCAGCGCGATGCGCTCCGCGGCGCCAAACGGATCGCCGTCCCGGGCTGCTACCCGACGTCGGCCCTGCTGGCCCTCACCCCGGGGTTCAGCAACCACCT
>DATITT010000124.1:0-12323 GCA_035467435.1 Arthrobacter sp.
CGTCGATCAGGTCGATCGCCTTATCAGGCAGGAAGCGGTCGGGGACGTAGCGGGCGGCTAGCTCGGCCGCCGCTTTCTGCGCCTCTTCCGTGATCTCCACCTTATGATGCTGCTCGTAGCGTTCGTTGATCCCCTTGAGGATCGCCAGCGTCTCTTCCTGGTTCGGCTCGGCCACTTGCACCGGCTGGAAGCGTCGCTCCAGGGCGGCGTCCTTCTCGATGTGCTTGCGGTACTCGTCCAGCGTGGTGGCACCGATGGTCTGGAGCTCGCCGCGGGCCAGCATGGGCTTCAGGATTGAGGCCGCATCGATGGCTCCCTCGGCGGCACCGGCACCCACCAGGGTGTGGATCTCGTCGATGAAGAGGATGATGTCGCCGCGGGTGCGGATTTCCTTGAGGACCTTCTTGAGGCGCTCCTCGAAGTCACCGCGGTAACGGGAGCCGGCCACGAGGGACCCGAGGTCCAGCGTGTACAGCTGCTTGTCCTTGATGGTCTCCGGAACGTCGCCGCGAACAATCGCCTGGGCAAGGCCTTCGACGACGGCGGTCTTGCCGACGCCGGGCTCACCGATCAGCACGGGGTTGTTCTTGGTGCGGCGCGACAGGACCTGCATCACGCGTTCCATTTCGGATTCGCGCCCGATGACGGGGTCCAGCTTGTTCTCGCGCGCTGCCTGGGTCAGGTTGCGGCCGAACTGGTCCAGGACGACGGAACCGGCAGGAGTGCCTTCGGCCTGGCCTGGGCCAACACCGGCACCGGTGGTTTCCTTGCCCTGGTAGCCGGAGAGCAGCTGGATGACCTGCTGCCGGACGCGGTTGAGGTCCGCACCGAGCTTGACCAGCACCTGGGCGGCAACACCTTCACCCTCGCGGATGAGGCCGAGCAGGATGTGCTCCGTGCCGATGTAGTTATGTCCCAGTTGCAGGGCCTCGCGGAGCGAGAGTTCCAAGACCTTCTTGGCGCGGGGGGTGAAGGGGATGTGACCGGACGGGGCCTGCTGGCCCTGGCCGATGATCTCCTGTACCTGCTCGCGGACGCCGTCGAGCGAAATGCTCAAGGACTCAAGGGCTTTGGCAGCAACACCTTCACCTTCATGGATCAGACCCAAGAGGATGTGTTCGGTACCAATGTAATTGTGGTTCAGCATGCGTGCCTCTTCTTGGGCAAGCACAACTACGCGACGGGCACGGTCCGTAAATCGCTCAAACATTTCGCCACACTCCTAGCTACGACGTACTTTGATGCTACGTGGCCGGGTTCAAGATTTGGGGCTTGTTCGCCACAGGGGAAACCGGGACGCCGCCGCCGCGTCACATCGGGGCGCCAACGCGGGCCTGCCGGCCCCTTCTTTGGCCGGCAACTGGGCTGGAACGCATGGAGGCGGCTCCAGCACCTGCGGGCACACACGACAAAGCCCCCGACCAAGGCGGGGGCAAAGTCGTCGGTGTTGCGCCATGGCGCAGCGTCCACAACGCAGGGTTCCTGGCTTGGCGGCTAGGAATTCGCCTTTTGGTACGCTTCCTGAATTTCAGCCTGGATGCGGCCGCGGCTGTTTACCGCATAACCGTTATCGCGGGCCCATTGACGGATCTGGGCGGAGTCCTGGTTCCGGCCGGAAGAAACCTTGGTGCGTGTTGCGCGGCCGCTCGACGTCTTGCGTGCGTGGGCAACAAACCGCTCAACTGCAGAGCGCAGCTCCGAAGCGTTCTCCGCTGACAGGTCGATTTCGTAGCTGACTCCGTCGAGGCCAAACCGGACGGTCTCGTCCGCGGATCCCCCATCCAGATCATCAACAAGGATGATTTTTACTTTCTGTGCCATTAAAGACTCTCTTTCCAAAAGGATGAGTATTTAGGAAAAGCAGGAACTATCTGCTTAAAAGTATCCACCGCTTTATGGCAACGAGTCAAAGTGAAAAAGAGTTTCCAAAGGAAAACCCAAGGTCGAATAGCCCGCTATTAGTTCAGCCCGTTGGAATGGCCGTCGTTGCGGAGCGTATCGGGCGCCGGGGCATTTTCGTCAGCCTCCGCCTGGGCCCGCGCTTCGGCCTGGCGTTCGGATTTGTCGGCATTGAAAATCGATTTCATGGCGAACCAGAAAATCAGGCCGACAACCACGGAGGGAAGCAATACGGCGATGTACTCCATGGTCAGTGTCCTTCCGGCTTCAGCAGCGGGAACAGTATTGTCTCGCGGATGCCGGCGCCGGTGAAGAGCATAACGAGCCGGTCGATGCCCAGCCCGATGCCGCCCATTGGCGGAGCGCCGTATTCCAGGGCCCGCAGGAAGTCCTCGTCCAGCTGCATGGCCTCCACGTCGCCGGCGGCGGAGCGGCGGGACTGCTCGGTGAGCCGCTCGCGCTGGATCACCGGGTCAATGAGCTCGGAGAACGCCGTGCCGCGCTCCATGCCGCCGATGATGAGGTCCCAGGCTTCGATCAGCCGGTCGTCCTCGCGGTGCTGGCGGGCCAGCGGCTGCGCGGAGGGCGGGTAGTCGTAAACGAAGGTCGGGTTCAGCAGCGTCGGTTCGACGAGTTCACCGAAGAGTTCCACCACGAGCTTTTCGGCATCCCAGCTTGCGTCGACTTTGACCTCATGCTTGGCGGCGAGCGCCAGCAGTTCCGACGCCGGGGTCTCCGGGGTGATTTCCTGGCCCACGGTTTCGGAGAGCCCCGGGTAGACCGCCATCCAGGCCCAGTCGCCGTCGAGGTTGATCTCCCCGGCCTCGGACTGCAGGACGCGGCCCACGCCGGCGGCGTCGGCGGCGTCGAGGATGAGTTCCTTGATCCGGTCCGCCATGACGAACTGGTCGGCCCAGGCCTCGTAGCTTTCCAGGGTGGTGAACTCCGGGCTGTGGGTGGAGTCCACGCCCTCATTGCGGAAGACGCGGCCCATGTCGTAGACCCGGTCGATCCCGCCGACAACCGTGCGCTTGAGGTACAGCTCGGTGGCGATCCGCAGCGTCATCTTCTGGTCGAACGCGTTCATGTGGGTCTCGAACGGACGGGCCGTGGCGCCGCCGTGGACCAGCTGCAGCATCGGGGTTTCCACCTCGACGTAGCCCTGGCGGTGCAGGGTCTCGCGGATGGAACGGGTGATCGCGGCCCGGGTGTAGACCATTTCGCGGGCTTCGTCGCGGACAATGAGGTCCACGTAGCGCTGGCGGACCCGGGTCTCCTCGTTGAGTTCTGCGTGCAGCACGGGCAGCGGGCGCAGCGCCTTGGACGCCATAGTCCAGGACTCGGCCATGACGGAGAGCTCACCGCGCCGCGAGGAGATGACCTCGCCCTTGATGAAGACGTGGTCGCCGAGGTCCACGAGGGCCTTCCAGTCGGCGAGCGCGTCCTCGCCGATGTTGGCCAGGCTCAGCATGACCTGCAACCGGACGGCCTTGCCGTCCCCGCCGCCCTCCTGGAGCGTGGCGAAGCAGAGCTTGCCGGTGTTGCGGATGAAGACGATGCGGCCGGTCACACCGACGACGTCGCCGGTTGTTTCGTCGGCCTGGAGATGCGCGTACTTCTCCCGGATTTCACCCAGTGAGTTGGTGCGCTCAACACCCACCGGATACGCCTCGACGCCGCGCTCGATCAGCCTGGCGCGCTTCTCCATGCGGATGCGCGTCTGCTCGCTGGCGTCGTGGGAGTCGGCGGCGGTATTCGGGGCGGAGGTGTTTTGGGAAGTCACAATCCCCAAGTTTACCGGGGATTCTGCCGGCGCCGGTCCCGCGCGGCCGGGGGCGGTTGGGGAATGGACTCCGGCCTGTGGAGACGCGGACCATCAGCACCGACGACGGCGAAGTGAGCCTGCGGCCCCTCCCGGCACGCAGACGGCGGCTCAGGCTGGGCCACTGAGCGGCGCGCCTTTACAATCGGTGGGCGACCCTCTCGAAAGGACCCCCTTGGCCAAGCTCTACTTCCGCTACGGCGCGATGAACTCCGGTAAGTCCACGGGGCTGCTGCAGGCCGCCTTCAACTATGAGGAGCGCGGCCAGCGGGTCCTGCTGGCCAAGCCGGACGTGGACACCAAGGGCGACGCCGACGTCGTGTCGCGCCTGGGCATGACCCGATCGGCGGACTTCCTGATCCCGGCCGGGGCGTCCGCCCGCGAGGTGTTCACCGCCCACGCCCACGGCGACGACCCCAACGCCCTGCTGAAGCACGTGGACACGCAGCCGGTGGCCTGCCTGCTGGTTGACGAGGCGCAGTTCCTCGAACCGGCCCAGGTGGACGATCTCTTCCGGATCGCCGTCCTGGACAACGTTCCTGTGCTGGCCTACGGCATCCGCACGGACTTCCGCACCCGGGCGTTCCCGGGATCGTTGCGGCTCCTGGAAATCGCGCACACCCTCGAGGAGCTCAAGACCATCTGCCGCTGCGGCCGCAAAGCCATCTTCAACACCCGCCGGGCCGGAGACCGGGTGGTCTTCGACGGCGACCAGGTCGCGATCGACGGCCAGGACGTCTGGTACGAGTCGCTGTGCGGCTCCTGCTACCTTGAGGTCTCCGGCGGGCGGCTGGGCAGCTAACCCTGCGGCACCCGGAACCCTACTACGCCGTAGCTGCAGCCTCGGCTAGGCTCTGAGCATGACCCGCGAGAACATCAGAACCCCCGACGGCGGAACGATCGAGCTTTTCAGCACGGGCGCCGAGCTCGCCCCGGCGGGCTCCGGCGTCGTCGTCGTTGCGGCCTCAATGGTGACCGCCGCCGACTACACCCGCTTCGCCCAGAAGCTCAGCGCCTCGCTGGGGCGCCCGGTGCACACTTTCAACCGGCGCGGCCGGGGCTCCTCCTCCCCGCAGCCGGAGGACTACACCCTCGACGTGGACATCAAAGACCTCGCCGCGGTGATGAAGCACACCTCCAGCACGGACGTTTTCGGGCACAGCTTCGGCGGCGCGGTGGCACTGCACGCCGCCCGCACCCTGCCGGTGGAACGCCTCGCCGTGTACGACCCGGCGGTCTCCGTGAACCACAGCGTCACCGCGGACTGGACCGCCGAATATGAGAAGGCGACGGCGGCCGGCGACGACGACCGCGCCCTCGCGGTCCTGCTCCGGGGCCTTGAGACCGGCAGCGCCCTGTCCCGGATGCCGCTGTCCATGCTGACCCTGGCGAACAAACTCTCCGCCGGCACCCCGCTCGGCAAACAGATGCGCGAGCTGATGAAGACCGGTGTCCGGGAGATCAAGGCCATCATCGCCGCCGACATGCCGGCCGAGCCGTTCCTGGAACTGCCGCTGGAAACGCTGATCGTTGTCGGCGAGAAGAGCCCGGCGTACTTCGGTGTGGCCTGCGCCCAGATCCACGAAGTGCTCTCCGGTTCCAGCTACACGATCCTGCCGGGCATGGGCCACGACGGCGTCAACAAAGCACCGGACAAGCTCATCTCCGAACTCAGCGAGTTCTTCGCCAGCTAGCTGCCACGCCGCGCCAAACCAACGCGGGGTCACTTTGCGCCTGTTCCGGACGTCCGGATGGGCGCAAGGTGACCCCGCGTTGGTTTGAGTGGGCCTGGATCGGGTTAGGGGGTGGCGGGGGCGGGGTGTTCCGCTGCGGCGGTCTTGCGCATCAGGGCGGACAGGACTACGGCGGCGACGGCGATGACCGATGCCGTCAGGAACGCCGCGTGCATTCCCGCGACCATCCCCGCACTGGCGGACACCACCGCGTAGATCGAGACGAGCAGCGCCGTTCCGGCGGCCCCGGCCACCTGCTGCAGGGTGTTCATGATGGCGGAGCCGTGCGAATACAGGTGCGGCGGCAGCGGGTTCAGCCCGGTGGTGAACGCCGGTGTGAAGATCAGGGCCAGCCCCAGGCTGAGGCCCACGTGCAGCGTGACGATCCACCCGACCGGTGTGCCCGCGTCAAGCAGCGAGAACTGGAACAGGGCCACCACCAGCAGGGACGAGCCGGTGACAGTCAGCGGCAGGGGGCCCACCTTGTCGAAGAGCCGCCCGATGAACGGGCCCAGCAGGCCCATCGCGAGGCCTCCGGGCAGCAGGGTCAGCCCGGTTTCCAGCGATGACAGACCGCGGATCTCCTGCAGGTACAACGGCAGGAGGATCACGGAGCCGAACAGGGCGATCATGGCCACGACGAGCAGCAGCACGGACACCGTGAACATCCGGAAGGTGAACGCCCGCAGGTCCAGCAGGGGCGCCTCTGACTTCTGCAGCCGCAGCTGGCGGAGAACAAACGCCACCATGGCGATGGCGCCCACGGCCAGGGCAATGAGGGCTGGCGAGCCGGGGCCGCCCTCGCCGCCGATCTGGCTCAGGCCGTAGACGATCCCGCCGAACGCGGGAACGGTCAGCAGCACTGACAGGACGTCGAGCCGGGTCTTTTCCTTTTCGCCGATATTGGTCAGGAACCGGGCACCGATGGCAAAAGCGGCCAGGGCGATCGGCAGGACAAAGACGAACAGAAAGCGCCAGGAGAAGTGCTCAAGGATCAGTCCGGATACGGTGGGGCCCATGGCCGGCGCCACCGAGATGGCGATGCTCACGTTGCCCATCACGAAGCCGCGGCGTGACACGGGCACCAGGGTGAGGATGGTGGTCATCAGCAGGGGCAGCATGATGGCCGTGCCCGCGGCCTGGACGATCCGTGCGAGCAGGAGGATTTCAAATCCGGGGGCCAGCGCCGCGAGCAGCGTGCCGCTGGAGAACAGGCCCATGGCCAGCATAAAAACAGCGCGGGTGGACAGCCGCTGCAGGATGAAGCCCGTCGTGGGGATCACGATGGCCATCGTGAGCATAAAACCGGTCGACAGCCACTGCACGGTGGGGGCGGTGACGCCGAGATCCACCATCAGGCGCTGCAGTGCGACGTTCATGATGGTTTCGTTCAGGATCACCACGAAAGTGGCGACCAGCAGGGTGGCGATGACGGTGACCGATTCCCGGGACATCTTTGCCGGCGGTGCAGCGGCCTCCGCGGCGGCCTGGGCCTGCGCGGGATCGCCGGGGGGCTTTGAAGAGACGTCAGTAGACATAAGGGTTCCCTCAGGAAGTTTCGAAGTGGGGTCGGCGAGCGTCGTCGCTACAACAGGTGCCAACCTGCGATGTGCCACGGTAATTCCCGGCGGTGGAGATAATTTCCCGCGGCTTGCGTCCGGCAGCCCGCAGGGCCAGCAACGCCGCCTGCCCGGCAGGGACTTTTTGCCCTACTCCCGGAGCGTCCCGCGGCGTTCGCTTAAGAGCAGGGCGCGCCGACGTTCAGGCTGGGCGCTGCCTTTCGCCGCATGATCGGAGGAGTTTTCGATGGGCCACATCCAGCAGAGCATCCAGATCGACGCACCCGTGGACCGGGTCACGGCGATCGCCACCGATCCCCGCCACTGGTCCTCCTGGTGGGTGAATCTCAGCGAGGCAAAGAATGTGGAGGGCGACGGCAGCGCCGGAACCATCGTCAAACACCGTTACCTGATGGCCGGTGTGCCGTTCCCGGTCACCACCCGGGTCGTCGAGAATCTTCAGACCGCGTCTGGCGGCAAACACGTGCGCATTGAATTCGAAGGGCCACTGAAAGGCTGGCAGACCTGGGACTACGAACCCGAATATAACGGCACCAAGGTGACCGTGGAGATCGAATACAACGTTCCCGGCGCCGCTATCGGTAAATTCGCCGACCGCATGCTCGTGGAACGGCTGCAGGAACGGGCCATGGAACACACCCTGGAGAACCTCAAGCTCATGGCCGAGAGCGGAGCGGACTAGGAATCCAGCGGGATGTTGTCGATCAGCCGGACCCTGCCGACCGTGGCCGCGATGATCGCCAGTCCCTCGCCGCGGAACGGGGTGTCCCGGCAGTTCTCGGCCAGCGGTTCCAGACTGCGGGGATCCACTACCTCGAAGTAGTCAAGGTCCACGAGCGGCTGGGATTCCACGAGCGCCCGCGCGGACTCAAGGTCCAGCGGCTGGTGGGCGTTGGCCCGCTCCTCGACCAGCCGCAGCGCCCGCGAGAGCACCAGCGCCGCCCCGCGTTCCTCGGCGGACAGGAAGCGGTTGCGGCTGGACAGCGCCAGGCCGTCCGCGGAGCGCACGATCGGCACGGGGACGATCTCCACCGGGAAGTTCAGATCCGCCACCATGCGCTGGACCAGGGCCAGCTGCTGGGCATCCTTCTGGCCGAAGTACGCCCGGTAGGCCGGCAATTCCGGGCCCGCGGCCGCGCCGGGCAATCCGTAGTGCAGCAGCTTGGCCACCACGGTCAGGGCGCCGTCGAAGTGCCCGGGGCGCGACGCGCCCTCCCATTTCTCGGCCACCGGGCCCGCGCTGATCCGGACGCGGGGCGCCCCGCCGGGGTACACCTCGTCCACGTCCGGAGCGAACACCAGGTCCACCCCCACGGCGTCCAGCAGCGCCAGGTCCGCGTCCAGGGTCCGGGGGTACCGTTCCAGGTCCACGGCCTCGCCAAACTGCAGCGGGTTCACGAAGATACTCACCACCACCACGTCGTTCTGCTCGACGGCGGTGCGCGCCAGCTCGACGTGCCCCTCGTGCAGGGCACCCATGGTGGGCACCAGGCCCTGCGAGGTGCCGCCCTTCTCCTTGAGCAGCCGGGCGCTTTCGGCCCGGAGCCGGGCAGCCGTGGTCACGAGTTGGATCGCCAAGTCAGGGACCTTCCTTAGGGTTGCGGGCCGTTGAGGTCCGGGCCCTCGAGCGCCTGCGTGATCTCGCCGAGTTGCTCCGGCTTCAGCAGACCCCGGCGTCCTGCCCGGCGGGCCGTCGCCCGGGCCATGGCCAGGTACGCCTCCAGAATATCGCCGCCCGAGCCGCCGTCGTGTTCCCGCAGGGACTCGGCGTGCGCGGCAACGGTTCCCACATCGCCGCGGGCCACCGGCCCGGTCAGGGCCGACTCGCCCGAGGCGAGCGCGTTCTCCAGGGTCGCGCGCAGCAGCGGGCCGAGCATGCGTTCAGGGGCCTCGACGCCGACTTCCCGGAGCAGTTGCGACGCCTGCGCCACGAGGGTGACGAGGTGGTTTGAGCCGTGCGCGAGGGCCGCGTGGTACAGCGTGCGGTCGGCCTCGGCGATCGCGACGGGCTCAGCGCCCATTTCCACTACGAGGGCCTGGGCGATGGGCAGCATCGCAGCGTCCGCCGTGACGCCAAAGGTGCAGTCCAGCAGGCGGGTCAGGTCCAGGCTCATCCCGGTGAAGGTCATCGCGGGGTGCAGCGCCAGCGGGATGGCGCCGGCGGCGCGGACAGGATGCAGGATCCCGACGCCGAAGCGGCCGGAGGTGTGTGCGACGAGCTGGCCGGGCTGCCAGGCGCCAAGCTTCGCCAGGCCCTCGACGAGGGGGCCGAGCGCGTCGTCGGGGACGGCCAGGAGCACCAGTTCGGCGCGCTCGACGATGTCCTGCACGTCCAGCACCGGGACCCCGGGAAGCAGGGCCTCCGCGCGTTCGCGGCTGGCGTCCGAGACCGCGGAGACACCGATGACGGCGTGCTCCGCGCCGCGCAGCGCCGCCCCCAGGACGGCGCCGACCTTGCCGGCGCCGATGATTCCGATGCCGAGGCGTCCTGGTTTAGCCATGCTGCCGGTCGTCCTGACTGTTGGGTTCTTCGGTGAGGGAGGGCCCGGCCACGGGCGGCCGGACCTGGGCCAGCCAGTGCTCGCTGGTCTGGCGTTTGCGCGCGGCCCGGGCACGGGCCGCCTGTGCATCCAGCAGCGCACGGCCCTCGTCGAGTCCAACCTGGATCAGCCGCGGGGACACCGGACCGGCGGTGGTGTGCAGCACCAGGTCCGCCACCCGGAAGCGCCGGGCCAGCGGGCCCTGCTCCAGGGCCATGGACTGGGTGCGCTGGTGCGGGACCACCACAAGGTGCCGCCACCAGCGTCCCGAGCGGATCAGCAGGGCCGTGCCGGTGGCGGCGAAGCCGTTGCGCCGCCAGCCCAGTGGGGCCAGCAGCCGGGCACGCCGCGGGGTGGTGACGAAGCCGCCGTCGTCCGCCCCGGAAACCGCTGGCTCCTCCCCAGACACGGCAGGCGCGAGGCCGTTGACGCCGGCGGTGAAGATCCGCACCGGCTCCGGGGTGCCCGGATCGGGCAGGACCAGGGAGAGCATGGTGAGCACGTCGGGGAAGGTCCCCACCGGAAGGAGCGTGGTCCGGGATGAGGCCTCGCCGTTGCTTCCCGCGGCGCCGTAGCCGGCCACGTTGACCTGGATCCGGTACCAGCCGAAGATCCGCCACAGCGGCGGCTGGCTGACCCGCAGGGCCTGGATCCGCCCCGGCGGCAGCGTCTGCGCCTGGGTGTCCAGCAGACCGTAGCGCAGCCGGATGCCGTCCGGGGAAATGGCCGCGGTGAAGTTGTAGCCCCTGTTGATGGAGTTCCAGTAGGCGGCCACCATGCCCAGCACGGCCGGGATCAGGAAGAGGAAGAAGCTGCGGTTCTCGGTGACGGCGGAGAGCACCACGGAGGCGGCCCCGCCGACGACAACGACCATGCTCTGCTCGCTCAGGAGCAGGGATCCGATGAGGCGCCCGGGCGGGACGGTGAGCACGGCGTGTTCGGGGGCCTCCGCTGCGACGGCCCCGGGGTGGGCGGGGTCCGGGACCACGCCGGCGGCGCGGGCCAGGATGGTGGCCCGGAGCTGCCGGGCTTCGTCCATGCGGAGGTAGGCGAGCCGCACCGCGGACTCGCCGGCGTCGGCGACCTCGAACTTGAGCTCGGCCAGTCCGAAGATCCGCGCGAACAGCGGCTGCACAATGTCGATCGCCTGGACCCTGTCCAGCCGGGCCTGCCGCTGCTGTTTGAAGAGGAAGCCGGTGTTGATCCGGACATAGCCTTCAGCCACCTGGTAGCGGGTGAAGTACCAGCTCAGGACGTAGCCGAGCCCGGTGAGCAGCAGCAGCACGCCGCCGCCCAGCAGCAGCCACGGCGCCCGGCCTGCGAGCTGCTCATCGACGAGGGGGCCGCCCTGGAGCATCCGCTCGAAGGTATCCCGGAAGAAGAAGAATGCAATGGCGGCCAGCGCCACCCAGCCTCGCACGAAGGGTGAGGCCGGGTGCACGCGCAGCCACGCGCCGTCGGGGCTTCCCGCGTCGGCGCCGGCGGACGCCTCCGGGGCCGCGCCCGGCTTCACTGAGTTCCCTGAACGGAGGCCCTCACAGCGGCCCCGTCACAGTCCGGCCAGCCGGGCTTCACCACGGGCGGAGAGCTGCTCGCGGAGCCGCGCGCCCTCCGCGGCGGGCAGGCCCGGGATTTCCGCGTTGGTGCCGGCGGAGGCGGTGTGCAGTTTCAGTGTGCACAGGCCCAGGCCGCGTTCCACCGGTCCGACGCCGATGTCCACGTACTGCATGCGGCCGTAGGGGACCACGAGGGTGCGCTGGAAAAAGATGCCGCGGCGGATGAGCAGGTCATCTTCACGCTCGGCGTAGCCGATGGCGCGCACCTGGCGCGGAATGAGCAGGAGCTTCCACAGGGCCAGGACCAGCATCACGGCCGGGAGGGCGGCGGCCAGCCAGAGCGGGAAGGTCTCCCACCAGCCGTTGATGACAAGAACCAGGGGAACGCAGAGCAGCGCCACGACGACGAAGTTGGCCAGCGCCCAGCCGGCGAGCCGCACCGTGACGTACTTGGGCGAGACGCGCAACCACGTGATGCCCGGGGGATCAATCGCCTCGGTACGCATATTCACCTTCCGCTTGGGGTTTGCGCTTTTCCTGGCGGCCCGGGGCCGTTTCGCCGTCGCCCTCCTCGGGCGGTATCCGGCAGAACCGTTCCACCATCAGGCCGACCCCGATCATGGCCAGGCCGCCGCCGGCCATGGCCAGGGCCTGCCAGGCGAGGGTCTGGTCACTGCGCAGGTTCCACAGGCGCAACTGGTCCGCGAAGATCCCGGCATGCCAGCCCAGCAGCACACTGCCGGTGTAGGCACAGGCCTGGGCGAGGACCAGGGTCCAGGCGGCCAGGATCGGGTTCAGCATTTTTTTCTTGTTGCCGTTACGCCAGCGGAGCACCCGGATGCCGAGCACGAGGGTGAGCACCACGATCACGCCCATCGTGATGAGTCCGTTGAGCGGCAGCACGGGGGTGTTCAGTCCGTAGCGGGTGGTCAACAGGGCGGCGAGCCAGCCCAGGACCCCCACGGCCACGCTGATCAGCAGCAGCACCACGGGGCTGGTCAGCTTCATCACTCCACCCCTCCGGCCACGCCGTGGAGGTTTTCGAAGCCGTCGAAGGTCATAAGGTCGGCGAAATCCGCGGCCCTGGCGGCGAGCTCCCCGACGCGTTCACCGTTGAGCTCCGCCGCGGGCTCGATGAGCGACCACGGGTAGAGCACGAATGCCCGCTGGGCCGCCCGCGGGTGGGGCAGGGT